>NZ_JBVVPT010000002.1:0-78063 GCF_055811715.1 Bradyrhizobium sp. WSM4872
GGTCATTCGCATCGCGCTCGCCCGCAAACTCCTGGTCCGCCTCAACGCCAAGGCACGCGATGCGCGCACCGCCTACGTCAATGCAACTTGACAACAGAGATAGTCGCTCACCCGTCTCGCCGCTGCCGCGGCGATCCACCCTCTCCCGCAAGGGGAGAGGGAAAGCATCGCCTAATCTTTCAGGTCGTTCACCCGCTTCACCCAAATGCGCACATCGGCGATCACGTCGGGCAGCGCCGCCTTGACCTCCTGTATGGTCATGCCGGCCTTGATGCGGGGGTCGTACAGCAGGTTGAGGATGTACTGGTCGTAGACGTCGAAATAGCCCATCGAGACGTTGTCGTTGAACATGGTCCAGGGCACGCTCGCGGTGTCGTTGATCGGGCCGAGCGATTGCAGCAGCTCCTCATAGGCGCAGTCGAGGAAGGTGAAATCGCCGTTGTCGACGGTGAGAATGACGTCGGAATGCTCGATCTCGAAATTGTCGTTCTTGCGGAAGCCGGACAGGCATTGCGGATCGAGCGAGGTGCGGATCTCGCGGGCCTTCTCCGCACCGTAGAAGCTCGAGATGGTGCGGAACAGATCGCGGTCGCGCACGAGCTTCACCCGCACATTCGCGGCCTCGCTACTGTCGATCATGGCGATGTCGAGATGCTGCACGCGCCTGCCGATATCGTCCACGACCTTTGCAAGCTGCGCCTTGCGGTCGGCGCGGTCGCTCTCGGCGAACACGCGCACCGGCCCGTCGAACTTGCGGATGCGGTCGACGCGGCCGGCAAGGTGGTATTCGGCGCCGAACGCCGTCTTCAGAAAGCCATCGACGATCTCGCCGTCGGTAAAGCTTTTCTTCTCGGCGCGCTGGCGCGA
Source organism: Bradyrhizobium sp. WSM4872 (assembly GCF_055811715.1). Classification (NCBI taxonomy): domain Bacteria; kingdom Pseudomonadati; phylum Pseudomonadota; class Alphaproteobacteria; order Hyphomicrobiales; family Nitrobacteraceae; genus Bradyrhizobium; species Bradyrhizobium sp. WSM4872. The sequence continues at coordinate 868 of NZ_JBVVPT010000002.1, forward strand.
GGCGATCGCGGGCAATTCGCCCGCGACGGCGATGGTAGCGGTGTCAGGGACGAACGCGGCGGTGGCGAGCACCAGCAGGGCGATGCGAAAGCCGGACGAAGGCGGGGCCAATGCGCTCATTGCCAGGCGACGCTGCCGTATTCGGAAGCGACGCACAAGACCGCATATCCACGCGGCCCGCCGGTTCCTGCTAGTTGTTCAGCACGACCACGGTGGTGCCGACCCCGACGCGGCCGTAGAGGTCGGTGACGTCGTCGTTGGTCATGCGGAAGCAGCCCGAGGACACCGCCTGGCCGATCGTCTCCGGCTCGTTGGAGCCGTGGATGCGGTAGAGCGTCGAGCCCAGATACATCGCGCGCGCGCCAAGCGGATTCTCGACACCGCCCTTCATGTGACGCGGCAGGTCCGGCCGGCGGGCCAGCATCTGCGACGGCGGCGTCCAGTCCGGCCATTCCTTCTTGGCGGTGATCCTGTGCACGCCGCCCCAGCGGAAGCCGTCGCGGCCGACGCCGATGCCGTAGCGCAGGGCCTGGCCGTTCTGAAGCACCAGATAGAGCCGGCGCTCCGAGGTGTTCACCACGATCGTGCCGGGGGCGTAATTGCCGTTATACATGACGGTGGTGCGGGGGACCGGGCTCGAGCCGCCGCGGAAGAAATTCGGGCCGCCGCCCATGATGTCACGCGAGTCGAACTCCTCGGCGAACGCGCCGCCGGCGGTGGCCGACAGCAGTGCGATGGCGGCAATCGGCGCGGCAAAATACCGGATCATAGTTCCCCCAGCAAAAAAATCGATTCAACTGAAGTCACAGGCCATATTTGCGGGCTTTCCGCAAGCCACGGCCCCGTGAGGGAGGCATCCTTAATGAAGGAAGTTACCAAACCGGCAACCGCGCCAAGTTGCCGGAAATCATTAGCCAAACCGGCGCATCGCCGCGCGGGGCAGGGCGGCGATGCCGGCTATTGCTTTGACGAGACGAGCGAACAATGATTGATCGCACGGATTGTGGAACATTGCCGGTTGCGGGAGCTGACGGATGAACGGTGCGGAAAGTCTGGTGCGGACGATGGTCAAGGGCGGGGTCGACGTCTGCTTCTCCAACCCCGGCACCTCCGAAATGCATTTTGTCGCAGCGCTCGACCGCGTGCCCGGCATGCGCTGCGTGCTCGGCCTGTTCGAAGGCGTGGTAACAGGCGCCGCCGACGGTTATTTCCGCATGAAGGGCACGCCGGCCTCGACGCTGCTGCATCTCGGTCCCGGCCTCGCCAACGGCCTTGCCAATCTGCACAACGCCAAGAAGGCGAATTCCGGCATCGTCAACATCGTCGGCCAGCACGCCGTCTACCACATCGGCTACAACGCGCCGCTGACCTCCGACATCGAGGGCCTGGCCCGGCCGATGTCGTCCTGGGTCCGGACCTCGCCGAACTCAAAATCGGTCGCCGCCGACGGTGCCGCGGCGATCGCCGCCGCCAAGAGCGCGCCGCCGCAGATCGCGACCCTGATCCTGCCCGCCGACACGGCCTGGAACGAAGCGGACGGCATCGCCGAGGTTCCGGCCGAGCAGCAGCGGGCGAGCTATTCGCCGCAGGCGGTCGAGCAGGCCGCTAAGATCCTGCACGGCGACGGCGAGGGCACGCTGCTGCTGATGACCGGCAGTGCGCTGAGCGAGCAGGGCCTGGCACTGGCCGAGCGTATCGCCGCCAAGACCGGCTGCACCGTGATGGGCCCGACCTTCCGTCCCAGGATGGCGCGCGGCCGCGGTCGCTTCTCGATCGACCGCATCCATTACGTGATCGACAACGCGCTGCAGATGCTGGCGAGGTTCCGCCATATCGTGCTGGTCGAGTCCGACGATCCCGTGGCGTTCTTCGCCTATCCGAACAAGCCGAGCATCCTCAAGCCCGAGGGCTGCGACGTGCATCGCATGACCTCCTGGGGTGAGAATTCGGTCGCTGCACTTGAAGCGCTCGCCGGCGCCGTGAAGGCCAGCGCAAAGGACGTCAAGCCGCAGGCCGCGCAGGAACTGCTCAAGCCGACCGGCGCACTGACCCACGCCTCGATCGCGCAGTCGATCGCCTATGCGATTCCCGAGAACGCGATCCTGGTCGACGAATCGCTGACCACCGGCCGCGCCTTCTTCCCGCCGACGGCGGCTGCCGCGCCGCACGACTGGCTCCAGAACATGGGCGGCTCGATCGGCTTCTCGACGCCGCTCTCGATCGGTGCCGCGATCGCCTGCCCGGACCGCAAGGTGATCTGCATGGTCGGCGACGGCAGTGCGATGTACACGATCCAGTCGCTGTGGACGCAGGCGCGCGAAAATCTCAACATCGTCACCATCGTGTTCGCCAATCGCATCTACCAGATCCTGCGCGGCGAGTTCGACAATGTCGGCGCCGGCGAACCCGGCCAGCGCGCCAATGACATGCTTCGCCTCGACCGGCCGACGCTGGATTTCGTGGCGCTGGCCAAGGGCATGGGCGTGCCCGGCCGCGCCGTCACCAACGCGGACGAGTTCAACAAGGCGCTGGCCGAAGCCGTCGCCGAGCCCGGACCACGGCTGATCGAAGTCCAGATGTAGGGACTGGTCGATCGCGCCGCGAATTCCGGCCCTCATCCTGAGGAGCCCGCGTTACGCGGGCGTCTCGAAGGATGGTGACAGGCGGGATACGGGCCTTCATGGTTCGAGACGCGCGTTCCGCGCTCCTCACCATGAGGGTGGTGACGGCGCATCGGAATGCGCGCGAGGGGCCGGGGGGCAAGATGCAGACCGAGCTGAACAAGGTGATCGCGGCGCTCCGGGACTTCTACGCCAACGAAGCATTCCTGTTCGAGAAGGACATCGGCGAGCGTGCCATCACGCACCGCTTCGCTGTGCATCTGGAGAAGCAATTCTCCGGCTGGTCGGTCGATTGCAACTACGACCGGCTCGGCGAGCGTACGCTGCATCTGCCGCACGGCACCATCATCTCGACCGACGATCACCTGGGCAAGTCGATCTACCCCGACGTCGTCGTGCATCAGCGCGAGATCCCGAACAATTTGCTCACCGTGGAGATCCGCAAGGCGAGCAACCACACCGCGCTCGACCACGACCAGCACAAGCTGATGGCGCTGACCGATGCGCATGTCTGGTTCGCCTTCTGGATCGGCGTGCTGCTGGTGCTGGACAAGGACTATGTCGCGATCTCGGAAGTCTATGTCAGCGGCGTCCTCGATCAGCCGCTGTCCCGCTGGTTCGCGACGCGGCTGCGGGAGGTTGGCCTCGGCCCGAGAAATTAGGGCGTGTCCCAAAAAGAAAAAAGCCCGAGCCTTGCGGCCCGGGCTCCAGTCGACTGGAAGGAATGCCGGATCAGTACTTCGCGATTACGGGCCCGCCGAACGTGTAGTTCACACGTACGGTTCCGACATCAATGTCCTGGCCGATACGATGTGTGTTGGATGGGCCAGTAAACGGCAGAACGAGATTTTGAGAGATGTCCCGGCTGCCCATGAAAAGGTGATCGTATTCGACTGCGACCGACCAATTGGGAGCGAAGCCAAACTCAAGACCCGCGCCTACAACCCCTCCCCACCGCGTTTCAGAACCGGAAGACAGGGTCTGGCCTGCCACCACGCCGCCTGCAAAGGCTGCTCCGGCAGGCGTGAATGTGAGTGAGTACTTGTCGTGCGCGACCGCTGCACCACCCTTTGCATAGAGCAGCACGTTATTCCAGGCGTAGCCAACCTGCCCGGTGAACAGCCCAAAGGCATCGATCTTGGTGTTGTCGTTGAAAAGGGAAGTAGCGCCAATTACAGCGAACTGATTGGCATTGCTTCCTTTGAAATCTGCCCAGTTACCCTGGGCTTCCAAGCCGAACACCCAGTTCGTTGCTTGCCAACGATACCCAATCTGCCCGCCGACGGTCCCGCCCGTTGCGTTATGACAGCCCTCAGCCACGGCCGGAGCGACCGGCACACCGGCGTTGTTGGTGACGTCCCAGCAGGTGTGGGCTGAACCGCCCCCACCGTTGATGCCCAGATAGAAGCCGCCCCAGTTGTAGACGGACGCTGCGATCGCTGGAGCCTTGGTGTAGGTCCGCGCTGCCATATCAGCAGCAAACGCAGAGGTGCTGAGCAGCATAGAGCCGAGCGCAGCCAGAACGATCTTCTTCATCAGCGTAATCCCATCATTTCAACGAATGGCTCGGGATACACCATTTGGCGTCGGCATGCTGTTACAGGTTAGACACATCGGATGTCTATCGAGCTTGCAAGCGCATAGGTCGCCAGAGGCAGTGACGTTTGACGTGCTGGGCTTGCCGAACGTGCAAGCCAGGCCGGCCCTCGCTACATGTGTTTTGAAGAAGTCGCAGTCATTTCCATTCGCCATCTGATTTTTAAAGCGAGGCTGCCCTCACCGCTAGCCGAAGGTCGTTCGAAGACGTGTCATGTCGTAGCAAACCTGACCTCGACCACTCGGCGTCTAACGCCGCTTTTGACTCGAAGCGAGCGATGCGAACGTGGATTACTCAGCAAAAGGCCCCGGGTGGCTCGGGCCTTACCACGCGCCTACTCTGAATGGAGCGCCAGAGCACCGAAACAGAGAGCAAACATGGACCACAAAACAAACACCAGCGTTCCGCGATTAGATTGGGTTCATGTCGCTCTCAACATCGTCCGTCATCCGCTCAATGCAGCGGATTGCCCTGGCCGAGCGTGTAGGCGACGAGGTCCTTCAGCGCGAAGCTGGAGCCGTCACCGGCGTCCATTGCGGGTCGAGCGACAGCACGGAGGAATTATATCCGAACATCATGCCGAAGGAAGACTCGGCGACGATGCGGCCGCCGACCGGTCCTGCGGTGTCTTGACCGTGGCGGGCCCACCGCGACTTACCTCACCAAGGACGCCGTCTTTGAAGAACATTCGGAAGTCCTATGGTTCTGCGAACGACAGAAGCCGATTGCTTTGAGTCATAACCCAAGCGCGATCTCGGCCCATTTCAGCATGCGGTCGCTATTGAGGAATGACAGCACCGCCGGCTCCAGTGACGCGGCCGCGCCCGGTGCGAGCAAAGCCGTCGCGGCTACCATGTCGCAGCGTTGATTGAAGGCGAGTGAGAGCGCGGCCTTGGGGTTTCCCTCAACGCGATAGGCCCGGCTGCGGCCGCGCATTGGACCGACGACGATCGCCCGGCCGGCAGCCGTCGGCGTTGCCTTCCCAATCAGCGCCAGGTCGCCCATCTGTTCGAGGTCGCCGTCGTCGGCAACGCCGGTGGCGCAATTGCAAAAGCCGAGCTTGGCGCGAACGTAGAGCTGGACCTCGCCGCCGCAATCTTCGGCCTTGCAGCGAAACGCCTTTCCTTTCCCCCAGGGATCCGCTCCGAAAGGCCAGTCGATTTCCGCCCACACCGGGCGGACCTCCCCGGAGGCCGCTGTTGCGCGTGCCGGTTCACCGGATCGCGATATCCAGAACGCTGCAGCAGCGCAGAGCAGCGCAAAGGCTACGCTGATTGCAACGAATTTGCTTATCAGGCGCATGGAAGCTGCCGCGGCACCTTTGCTAATTCTGAGCCATCAACTTTCGTGCGGCCGCGAGGTCTTGCCGCGATGAGTCGCCATTTCTCGCCGTTTCGACGACTTTGGCGTAGTACTGGCGGGCCTTCACAGTATCCCCCGCTTTCTCGGCCGCGTGAGCGGCGCCGATGGTCGCGCCAAAGCGGTTCGGCTCCTTGCGCATGGTGCTTTCAAACGCGGCCAATGCCTCCGTCGCCATGCCGCGTTCGAGCAGCATGGTCCCGTAAAGCTCGCGTGCCGGAGCAAGCGGGCCCGGCGTCACGATGGATTTTTCGGTCTTGTCTTCGGCATCGGCGGCAAGGCGCATCGCTTCCAGCGCATCCGCCTGTTTTCCCTGGGCGTTGAGCTGCCAGGCTGTGGCGACCTGCCGCTGAATGTCCACGATTTCGGTCCAATAGGCGTCCTTGTCCTGCTGCAGCTTGTCCCGCAACTCCGCCAGCTTGGCGATGTCCGGAGTTGCTGCGTCTGCATTGCCGGAGCGCGCGGCGCCAAGGGCGCGTGCGAAATAGGTGATGGCATCGACATAGGCAAACCGGCTCGGCTCGACCTTCAGCGCAGCAGCGCCCTGCCAATCGCCGCGCTCGACCATATAGCGCGCCTGGCTGGCCGCTATCGCGTAGGGACCGGCGCGGACGGCCGGCGCATAGCCCGTGGTCGCAATCATGTCCGCGATGACGTCGCTGGCTCGGCTGTCCTGCGCGAGCTGGAGCAGGGCGTAGACCATATAGTCGTCGGCATGCAGCTGCTCGCTGGGGTCCTTGCCCTCCTTGGCAGCCTTGGCAGAACGGCTATTGGCGTCGATGGATTCGTTCCAGTAACCGACGCGCGTGAAGATGTGCGACGGCATATGCAAGGCGTGCGGTGCCGCCGGCGCGATCTCGGAATAGCGCTTGGCAGCGTCGAGTCCCTGGTCTGCGATCGCCGGATAGTCATAGAGGTGGATCAGGTAATGCGCAACGCCGGGATGCCGCGGCTGGCGCTTGAAGATCGGCTCCAGGATAGCAGCGCCCTTGAGCTGGTTGGCATAGGTCTTGTCGTTTGGTGACGCCGCGACATTCAGCGTGATGGCGTAGGCGATCTGCGCCTCGTCATCATCGGGATAGCGCGCGGCGACGGCTTCGGTTGCCTTGAGATAGGCCTGCGCCCGCTGGCCAAACGTCGTCTTCTCGTCGCCCGAATAGAAGGCCAGCAGCGCGTCGATATAGTCGCGTTCGCGTTCGCTCTTGGCGCCGAGTGCCTTGGCCTTCTGCAGCGCGACGAGGCCTGCGGTAAGGTTTTCCTTCGGCGCGGGAAAATGCGGATTGTACAGCAGGCTCAGGGCAATGCCCCAATAGGCGATCGCGCATTCCGGATCAGCCTGCAGCGTCTCCTCGAAAATCTCTTTTGCGGGCCGGTACCAGAACGAGTGCTGATAACGCATCCCGCGATCGAACCGGCGCTGCGCCACCTCGTTGCAGGAAGTCTGGAAGTGCACCTTGCCAAATTGCTCGTCGGTCCCGTCCTCCGCGCGTGCGGCAGGCGTGCCGAAAATCGAACCCAGAGCAGCGAGGGCGAGAAGTGAGACGGTTCTCAAGGCGAGCGCGCGCATCAGCCCCTCCATTTTCTGTTCAGAATAAATCTGGTCGGATGGCGCCGATAAAACCGAGGGCGCCGAAATTCGTACTGCTGAGATTGGCAATGGCAATTGCGTTGCTGAAGGATTTCTCCATTCGCGATGCGAGTCAACAGGAAGCGGACGGATTTGCGTTAGGGAAGCACGCCTGCCAGGACCCGTCCGCCCGCCCGTCGAGGCGAGTGGGCCACAAGGCCGCTCGCATGACACGAGCGGCCTTGCATCATCGTCCGTCACCCGCTCAATGCAGCGGATCGCCCTGGCCGAGTGCGTAGGCGACGAGGTCTTTCAGTGCGAAGCCGGAGCCGGTCACCGGCGTCCATTGCGGGTCGAGCGACAGCACGGAGGAATTGTCTCCGAACATCATGCCGAGGAAGACCTCGGCGACGATACGACCGCCGACCGGTCCGAGCTGCGGTGTCTTGACCGTGGCGGGCCCGCCGGTGGCGGAGATTGCCATGTCCGTCGCGTTTTGCCGCGCCTCGGCCAGGATGTAGGCCCACAGCGGACAGTTGCCGGCGAACACGCCGTTCGCGATGGTCGCGATCTTGACCTGCGGATCGCCCGCGCCGGGCTCGTCGACGGCCTTGCCGATGATGATCTCGTCGTCGGCCAGCGGCGTCAGGTTCATCGCCCTGGCGACGGCCTGGCCCGACGGCAGTCCGAGCCGCCAGCTGCGCTCGAGATTGCGCAGCGCGAGCGAGGCCGGGTTGGAGGCGACTTCCGGCGGCAGCTTGCGCAGCGGGTCGACCAGCGAGGAATCGATGCGATAGGCGAACTGCAGCCGCCTCTTGTTGTCGGGATTGGTGTCGTCGTCCTCGACGCCATAGGGGCGCGTGTCGAGATCGATGAAGCGACCCCAATCCATGGCGCGTCCCGGTCCCATCGCACGGAAGCCGGTCAGTGCGTTTTGGTCGGGATTGTTGGGATCGGGAAAGATCTGCAGCAGCATGTTGGCCGCGTCGTTCAGCCGGTAGCCGGGGCGGATCATGGAGTGCCCGAGCCGGTAGGCCGCGACCGAGAACTCGACCGGCATGAACGGATAGGTCTTCCAATGGTAGTAAGCGAGCTTGCTGCGGTCGTATTGACCTGCGGTCTTGAGTTCGTCCAGCACGCTGGCGTGGACGATGCGCGGCAGGAAGTCGTTCAGCACCACATACTGATAGTGGAATCGAACACGCTGCTGCACGTCCTCGAACGACAGGCTGTCATTGTCGTCGACCATGCGGTTGTGAAAGCGCAGCATCAAGGCCTGGAATTGCGATACGATGCTGTTCTCGTCGTTGCGAGGATCGCCGATCAGCGCGCGGCCCTTGAAGCGCGGCAGGTCGACTGCGTCGGGCACGCCGGCGCCGGTGACCTTCTCGCCGAGCCGGAACTTGATACCGTCATACATATAGGGCTGGTCGTTCGGACCGCGGCCATAGAGATTGTCCATGTCGAGCGACGGCGTGCGGAAATCGACGAGCCCGTCGGGATCCTGCTGCTTGGTCAGCGAGCTGACCGGATCGAAGGTGATGTCGTGGTCGATGAACTGGCCGAAATAGGTGTAAAGCGAGGGAATGCCGCTCTCTTCCGCGTCCGGCCCGTCCTTCGGCCCGTCGAAATCGGCGACCATCTTGTCGGCGAGCGCCGACAGGTTTGCGAAATTGTCGGAATCGTTCGGGCCGAATTTGGCCGGTGCGAGCTTGCGGAACATGCGGCCGAAGCGGCCTTGCGAAAGCGGCGAACGCGTTGCGTTCAGACCGCGCGGAACAATTGCGTGACGGCTGCTCATTGAAACACCTTCCTGAAAAGTCGAATGAAACAGATCGGGCTAAAGTTTCTCGCGCTGGGGTTTGCAGCCTAGGCGCGATCACGCCTGTCACGAGCGAGATAGATCACAATTGCCCGGCATCGAAATTTTCGGAAGGTGCGCCTTGCCCGCAAGCCGCGGCTGCGCATCGCGAATTCCCTCCGTGGCGATGACGGATAACATTCTCGTCATCGACGGATGCACGCGGCTTCGCACAGTTTCAATTCGCCGAGGCGTCGGCGAAAACGGATCGTCTTCACGCAAAAATTGTGGCGGGGGGGGGGGGGGGGGGCGCCCCCCGCCCCCCCCCCCCCCCGACGCAGTGGAGGCGCGCAAGGAGACTTGCAAGGAGACCCGGATGACAGACCCTCACGTCGCAGACCACGAACTGGACGTAGCCGGACGCCCGTCCACCGGCTTGCTGTCCCGGATCAATGCTCCCCTCGCTCGGCTAGGGATGTATCTGTCGGTGACCGGACTGCTCGTCATCGTCACCATCGTCTTCTACCAGGTGTTCGGACGCTACGTGCTCAATTCCAGCCCGACCTGGACGGAGAACCTTGCATTGGTTCTGATCCTCTATGTCACGTTGATCGGCGCCGCCGTCGGCGTGCGCGATGCCGGGCATATCGGCATGGACAGCTTGCTGGTGATGCTGCCGGACCAGGCGCGAGAGAAAATCGAGCTTGTCATCCACGTTTTGGTGGCCGGGTTCGGCGTCGCGATGGCCTACAACGGCTGGATCCTCGGAGCCTCGGTCGGAACGGTGAAGATCCCCAATCTCGGGCTGCCCGAGGTCATCCGCTACGTGCCGCTGATCGCATCCGGCGTCCTGATCGTCTCCTTTTCAATCGAGCACATCATCGCCCTCCTGCGCGGCGAAGAGGTCGTCCCCTCATGGAATTGATCATTCTCGGCGCCACTTTCTTCGGCTTTCTCGTCCTCGGCGTCCCGGTCGCCTTCGCGATCGGCCTGTCGGCGATTTGCACCATCCTCTACGAAGGCCTCCCGGTCGCCGTCATTTTCCAGCAGATGATGTCGGGGATGAACATCTTCTCCTTCCTCGCCATCCCGTTCTTCGTCTTCAGCGGTGAGCTGATGCTGCATGGCGGCGTCGCCGACAAGATCGTGCAGCTCGCCAAGAATCTCGTCGGACACATCCGCGGCGGGCTCGGCATGTCGAACGTGGTCGCCTGCACGCTGTTCGGCGGCGTGTCCGGTTCGCCCGTGGCCGACGTGTCGGCGATGGGGGCGGTGATGATCCCCATGATGAAGAAGGAAGGTTTCGACACCGACTACGCCGTCAACGTCACCACCCATGCCTCGCTGGTCGGAGCGCTGATGCCGACCAGTCACAACATGATCATCTATGCGCTCGCCGCCGGCGGCAAGGTCTCGATCGGTGCGCTGATCGCCGCCGGCCTCCTGCCGGCGCTGGTGCTGATGGTATGCATGCTGGTCGCCGCTTACGCGGTCGCGGTGAAGCGCGGCTATCCGGCCGGCAAATTCCCGGGCTGGCCCGCGGTTTTCCGTTCGTTCGCGGCCGCTCTGCCCGGCCTTCTGATCGTCGGTATCATCCTGGCGGGCATCCTGTCCGGCGTCTTCACGGCAACCGAATCCGCGGCCGTCGCGGTCACCTACACGATCCTGCTGACGTTCTTCATCTACCGCACCATGACCTTGCCGAACTTCCTGCGCGCTGCGGCCAAGGCGGTGAAGACGACGGGGGTGGTGCTGCTGCTGATCGGCGTCTCCACCATGTTCCAGTATTTGATGGGGCTTTACGAGGTCGCCGACTTCGCCGGCGAGATGATGAGCAGGGTCTCGACGCAGCCCTGGGTCATCTTCCTGCTCATCAACGTCATCCTGTTCGTGCTGGGCACGTTCATGGACATGGCCGCGACCATCTTGATCTGCACGCCCATCTTCCTGCCGATCGCGATGAAGGCGGGCATGGATCCGGTGCAGTTCGGCATGCTGATGCTGATCAACTGCGCCCTCGGGCTGAACACCCCGCCGGTCGGGACCACGCAGTTCGTGGGTTGCGCCATCGGCGGCATCTCGGTGGGCGCGGTGATGCGCACCATCCTGCCGTTCTACACCGCCCTGATTGCAGCTCTGATGTTCGTGACCTACGTCCCCGCGTTCTCGCTGTGGCTGCCCCGCCTGCTGATGGGCTACAAGGGATAGCAGCAACGCAGGGAGAATTGATCCGTGACTGACTATCGCAAGCTCTTCGATCTCACCGGCAAGACGGCCGTGGTGCTGGGCGCTGCCTCGGGCATCGGCAAGTCGTCGGCCGAGGCGCTGGCCGGGCTCGGCGCCCGTGTCGTCTGCGCCGATCGCGCGCTTGACGCCGCTGAAGCAACCGCCGCTGGCATTCGTGAGAAGGGCGGCTGGGCCGAGACGGCTGCGTGTGACGCGGCGAGCGCCGCGGACGTCAACGCGCTGGCCAAGACCGTGATGCAGAAATTTTCGCGGCTCGACATCGCGGTGACGACGCCCGGGCTCAACATCCGCAAGACCATCCTCGACTACACCGAGGAGGATCTCGACCGCGTTCTCAACCTCAACATCAAGGGCACGGTCTGGTTCTTCCAGGCCTTCGGCCGCATCATGGTCGAGCAGAAGGGCGGCAGCATCATCGCCTGCTCCTCGGTGCGCGCGGTGACCATCGAGCCGGGTCTCGGCGTCTACGGCTCGACCAAGGCAGCCATCGGCCTGCTGGTGAAGGGCTTTGCGTCCGAGGTCGGACGCTCCGGCGTGCGCGTCAACGCGATTGCGCCGAGCATTGCCGAGACCGCGCTGACCGGCCCGTTCAAGCAGCGCCCCGACATCTACAATCTCTACGCCGGCCATACCGTGTTCAACCGCTGGAGCAGCGCCGACGAGGTCGCTACCGCCGTCGCCTATCTCGCCTCGGACGCCGCGAGCTATGTCAGCGGCAGCACGCTGTTCGTCGATGGTGGCTGGACCGCCGTGGACGGACCGCCGACCGGCCTCACCCAGTTGCACACATAGGGCGGCTATCTAGCCGGTGAAGCCTGCGCGCTGGCGCAGATCCTTGCGGTCTGCGCCGGTCAGCAACGCGATCAGCGCGGCCGCCTCTTGCGGATGTGCGGTACGCGTGGTCACGCCGGCCGTGTACATCGTCACGAGCTCGCAGCCCGGCGGCAGCGCTCCCGACAGCATGATGCCGTCGGTCGCGATGATCTCGGTCGCCTGTGTGCAGCCGATCGGACGCGTCGCAGTGGACGACGCCAGCTCCCGCATCGCCGTCGCGCCGTTGGGAAAGATCTTGAGGCGCGAAGCGACCTCATAGGCGATGCCGAGCTGATCCAGCACCTTTGCGACGTGCTGTCCCGCCGTCGAGGCTTTCGTATCAGGGACGTAGATCGCGTCGGCGCTGCGCAGTACCTCGCGCAAATCGGTCTCGGTCTTCACGGTCACCTTGGGATCGCGGCTGCGGACCGCCAGCGCGGTCTCGACCCGCCCGACATCCGAGATCGAGGAGGGCACGACGAGCGTCTCCTCGGCAAGCTTTGCAAGCAGCGCCTGCGTCAGGATCACGAGATCGGCCGCCGTTCCCGCGCGCAGCTTGTCGGCCATGATGCCGACCGCGCCGAACTCGCCGTCGATGCCGAAGCCGGTCTGCGTCTTGAAGGGATCGCTGAGGCCGCGCACCAGGCCTTGCGCCGCGCCTCCACTCAAAATGCTCACTGTCGTCACGACGCCTGCTCCATGGCTGCAATGATCTTGTCGCGGGTGATCGGCAGGTCGCGCACGCGCACGCCGAGGCAATCGTAAACGGCATTCGCGATCGCCGCCGTCACCGGGCCGTGGGCGGCCTCGCCGGCGCCGACCGGCTCGATCTCCGGCCGCTGGACAATCTCGACATCCACCATTGGCACCTCGCTGAAGGTGAGGATCGGATAGTCGGTCCAGGACGTCGATGTGATGCGCGTGCGGTCGAAGCGGACGCGTTCCTTCAGCACCCAGCTCGTCGCCTGGATCGCGCCCCCCTCGATCTGGTTGATGACGCCGTCGGGATTGATGGCCTCGCCGACATCGACCGCAAGCGTCAGCCGCTTGACGCGGATGTCATCAGTGCCTTCGATCTCCGCAATCGCGGCGCAATAGGCCCCCGTGTTCTTGTAGCGGGCAAAGCCGACGCCATGACCGATGCCGGCCTGCTTCTGCCGTTTCCACTGCGCACGTCGTGCCGCCGCGCGAATGACCTCCTTTGCCCGTTCGTCGCGCAGATGACGCAGGCGGAACGCGATCGGGTCTTCGCTGCGCAGGGTGGCGATCTCGTCGAGCAGGGACTCGATGGCGAACACATTGCCTTGTCCGCCAAGCGTCCGCAGCGCCGAGGTCCGCACCGGCATGGTCAGGAGCCGGTGGCTCGTGATCGTCCAGCCCGGGAGGTCGTAGAGCGGAACGGAGTTGCGGTCGCCGCCGCCGCCATTGGCCGCGGGCGGATTGGTCGAGACCATCCGCGGCCAGGAGTTCGCAATTTCGCTTGCGGCAAGCAGCGCGGGCTGCGCCGCGCGCCCCGGCCGCGCCGCGTGGCCGTTGCTCCAGATCGCATGGCGCCAACCGACGATCTCGTTGTCCGCATCGAGATCGGCCTCGATCTCGATCGCCATCGCCGCGCCGAACGGCGCGTGGGCCATCTCGTCGTGGCGCGACCACTGCACCCGCACCGGACGGCCGCCGGCCGCTTTCGCCAGCAGCACGGCATCGAGCGCGACGTCATCGGCGGCATTGTGTCCGTAGCAGCCCGCGCCTTCCATGTGCTCGACGACGATATTTTGTGCCGGCAGCTTGAGCACAATCGCGAGGTCGGCCCGCAGCAGATAGACGCCCTGGCTGTGCGTCCAGACATGGACACGATCGCCGTCCCATCGGGCCATGGCGCAGGATGGAGCGATCGAGGCATGCGCGATGTAGGGACGGATGTATTGCCGGCGGAGGGTGCGAGCAGCTTTCGTTATCGTTGCTGCAGTGGTCCTGGTGTCGATGACAGTGGTCTCGACCGGCTGGCTCATCAGGAACCCGGCGAGATCATCTTCATCGGGTAGCGGCTCGCCGGCCGACCATGTCGCCCCCTTGCGCAAGGCTTTCAGCGCGGCTTCCGCCGCTGTCTCGCTGTCGGCAACCACCCCGGCAAAGCCGCCGTCGCAGACGATCGCGACGAGGCCGGGAACGGCTCGCGTCGCCGTTTCGTCGAGCGCGATCAGCCTGGCGCCCGAGATGTCCGGCCGCAGCACGCGTCCGTGCAGCAAGTCCGGCAGCGGGCAGTCATGGATAAAGCGCGGCCGCGCAAACACCTTGTCGGGAATGTCGACGCGCTGGACCGAATGTCCGGCGACGGTGCGTTTGGCGACAATTTTCGCTGTCGCGCCAGGATTGGCGTCGTGGTCGAGCGAGACGTCACCGGCCAACTCCCAATAGCTGGTTCTGATATTGCCGGGGCCCGAGATCGTGCCGTCATCGATCTCGAGCATCGACGCATCGACGCCGAGACGTTCGGATGCCACGGCGAGGAAGCGCTGGCGGATTTCGGCACATGCATGGCGCAGTGCGCGGCCGGACTGCTGGATCGAAAGGCTGCCCGAGGTGACGCCCTCGTTCGGGCTTGCCGCCGTGGAAGCGCGGATCATCTCGATCCGGCCAATATCGACGTCGAGTTCGTCGGCTGCGATCTGCGCCAGGGCCGTGACGATGCCCTGGCCGATCTCGACCTTGCCGGGCGAGATCGCCACGCGGCCTTCGCCGATGAGCTTCACCCAGGATGACAGCTTGGGATTGGCCGCAAGGCTGACCGGCAGTGTCGGGGCAAGGGACGGCGCACTCATGATGTCGCCATCTCCGAGGCCGCCCGCAGCACGGCCCGGACCATGCGGTTGTGCGATCCGCAGCGGCACAGATTACGATCAAGCGCCGCTTTCACCTCGGCCTCCGTCGGCGACGGATTGCGCTTCAGTAGCGCCGCCGCGCTGATCAGGATTCCCGAGACGCAATAGCCGCACTGCATCGCCTGCTCGGATATAAAGGCGCGTTGCAGCGGATGCGGTGCGTCCACTGTGCCGAGGCCTTCCACCGTGACGACGTCCTTGTCCGCGACCGACCACATCGGCAGGTCGCACGAGGCCATCGCGCGGTCGCCGACCATGACCTGGCAGGCGCCGCACTCGCCGGCTCCGCAGCCGAAATGCGGACTTGTAATGCCGAGCCGGCTGCGCAGCACGTCGAGCAGCGTCTGATCCGGATCGGCATCCACGGCCGCGGCCGTGCCGTTGAGCTGGAATTGAATGCTGGGCATTGTCGCTCTACGGTCTCAGGACTTGTCGAACTTTTTGACCACGTCGGCCCACTTCTCGATGTCGCCGCGCAGGAATTTGTCGAATTCCTCCGGCGTCATCGACATCGGCACCGCGCCCTGCGCAGTCCAGAGCTTGACGATGTCGGGCCGCTTCACCATTGCGGTCACGGCGGCATTGAGCTTGTCGATCACGGGCTTCGGCGTGCCGGCCGGAGCCATCAGGCCGAGCCAGATCGTGGCTTCATACCCTGCGACGCCCGCCTCGATCGCTGTCGGCACGCTCTGTAGCACGGCGGAGCGCTGCTTGCCGGTGGTCGCGAGCGCGCGGACCTGGTTCTCGCCGATGTTCGGCGCCATCGCCGGCACCGCGTCGATCATCATCTGCACCTGCCCGCCGATCACGCCGCTGCGCGCCTCGCCACTGTTGCGGTAGGGGACGTGGACGAGATCGATACCGGCCATGGCTTTGAACAGCTCGCCGGCCATGTGATAGGGCGTGCCCTGGCCGGAGGAGGCGTAGTTCAACTTGCCCGGTTGCGACTTGGTGAGCGCGACGAACTCCTGCAGCGTCTTCGCTGGAACTTGCGGGTTCACCACGATGACGAGATCGGAAGCGTTCACCGGTGCGATCGGCGCGAGGTCGCGCATCAGCTCGTATTTGCGCTTGTCCGGCGTCAGCAGGGATTCGTTCGCTGTCTGGGTGTTGGACATCATCAACAGCGTGTAGCCGTCGGCCGGCGACTTCGCCGCTTCGACCGTGCCGATGACGCCGCCCGCGCCGGTGCGGTTCTCGATCACGAAGGGCTGGCCAAAACTCTCCTGGAGCGCATTGCCGATCTGCCGGGCCGCGACATCGGCCGGCCCGCCGGCGCCGAAGGGCACGACGATCCGGACCGCATGGTTGGGATAGTCTTGCGCCAGGGACGGGGCTGCGGAGCATGCGCTGAGCAGGCCGGCGGCCAGCGCCAGCATGAATTGTCGGGCCGTCACACCCACCTCCCTGATGTCGTTCTTGTTGGCCGGCACTGTAGCGGCAGGGGAGGCGGACTGTCGACGCCTCACAAGGCCGATGGCGCCTGGAATATCCTGCGGTTTTCGGTGTGGCGACGCGGCCTTTCGCAGTCGCGGCAGGAACCGGCAGCGCACGCGGTCTGAGCAAATCGCATGGGCGTTGCCGGATAAATACCCTCGGCCGAGGGGTATTTTGGTGTTACCAAATTGGACATGAACCAGCACGCCAACATCGAAATCCGCCATTCGACCTGTCCGCATGATTGCCCGTCGGCCTGTGCCCTCGATGTCGAGGTGGTCGAGGGACGCAGCATCGGTCGTGTCCGGGGTTCGAAAAAGCAGACCTATACGGCCGGCGTGGTCTGCGCCAAGGTTGCCCGTTACGCCGAGCGCATCCATCATCCCGAAAGGCTGATGTATCCGCTGCGCCGAACGGGTGCGAAGGGCTCCGGCCAATTCGCCCGGATCAGCTGGGATGAGGCGCTGGACGAGATCGCGGATCGCTTCAACCAGGCCGAGCGCGAATTCGGCGCGAACTCAATCTGGCCCTATTATTACGCCGGCACGATGGGGCTGGTGATGCGCGACGGCCTCAACCGCCTCACCCATGTGAAGAAATATTCGCGGTTCTATCAGACCATCTGCGCCAATGTCGGCCGCATCGGGTTCGCGATCGGCACCGGCAAGATCGCCGGCGTCGATCCGCGCGAGATGGCGCTGTCCGATCTCGTGGTGATCTGGGGCACCAACCCCGTGAACACGCAGGTCAACGTGATGACGCACGCCGCCCGTGCGCGGAAGGAGCGCGGCGCCAAGATCGCGGCCGTCGACATCTACGACAACGAGACCATGAAGCAGGCGGATATCAAGATCATCCTGCGGCCCGGCACCGACGGCGCGTTCGCCTGCGGCGTGATGCATGTCCTGTTCCGCGACGGCTATGCCGATCGCGCCTATATGGACAAGTACACCGATTGCCCCGGCGAGCTCGAGGCGCATCTGAAGACGCGTAACCCCGAATGGGCGTCCGCGATCTCGGGCGTGCCGGTAGCGGAGATCGAGGCTTTTGCCAAACTGGTCGGCGAGACCAAGCGGACCTTCTTCCGGCTCGGCTACGGCTTCACCCGCTCGCGGAATGGCGCGGCGCAGATGCACGCCGCGAACTGCGTTCCCACGGTGACCGGCGCCTGGCAATATGAAGGCGGCGGCGCCTTCTTCAACAATTACGCGCTGTGGCACTTCAACGAATCCATCATCGAAGGTCACGACGCCATCGACCCAACTATCCGCGCGCTCGACCAGTCGCAGATCGGCCGCATCCTCACCGGCGATTCCAAGGCCCTGCACGGCAAGGGTCCGGTCAAGGCGCTGCTGATCCAGAACACAAACCCGATGACGGTGGCGCCGGAGCAAGCATTGGTCCGCCAGGGTTTTGCGCGCGAGGATCTGTTTGTCGCGGTGCACGAGCAGTTCATGACCGAGACGGCCGAGATGGCCGACATCGTGCTGCCGGCGACAATGTTCATGGAACATGACGATCTCTATTACGGCGGCGGCCACCAGCACATCTCGGTCGGCCCGAAGCTGATCGACCCGCCTGGCGAATGCCGCTCCAACCACGAGGTCTTGCAGGCGCTGGCGCCGCGGCTTGGCGCCAGGCATCCGGGGTTCGAACTGACGCCGCGCGAGTTGATCGACGCGACGCTGAAGCTGAGCAGCCACGGCGACATTGCCGGCCTCGAAGCCGATCTCTGGCGCGACCTGCAGCCGGACTTCCGCACCTCGCATTATCTCGACGGCTTCGCCCATGCCGACAGGAAATTCCACTTCAAGGCCGATTGGGCGCATCCGCCGTTCGGCCAGAAGATGGGTGACTTCGACAAGATGCCGTCGCTGCCGGACCATTGGGCGGTGATCGAGCATTCCGACCAGGCCCATCCGTTCCGGCTTGCTACGAGCCCGTCGCGCAGCTTCCTCAACACCACCTTCAACGAGACGCCGTCCTCCCAGGCGCGCGAGGGCAAGGCGAGCGTGATGATCCATCCCCTGGATGCGGCCGCGCTCGACATCGCCCATGGCGATGCCGTGACGCTCGGCAACACCCGCGGCGAGACCACGCTGATCGCCACGCTGTTCGAGGGCGTGCGGCGCGGCGTGTTGATCGCCGAGTCCGTTCATCCCAACAAGAACCATATCGGCAACCGCGGCATCAACATGTTGACCGGCGCGGACACCATCGCGCCGATCGGCGGCGCCGCTTTCCACGACAACAAGGTCTGGATCAGGAAAGCGGTCGCCGCCTGATCGCGCGCGCTTCGATCGCCCGCAGGTTTGTGTCGAGGCGCTAAAGCGGCGCCGCGCCACAGTTTGCCCTTGCACCTTCCGCCCGAGCTGCCGCAAATGGCCGCTAAACGGGAGCCCAAGGAAGCGAGCGTACCATGACCGACACCACAGCCGTGATTACCGAGAAGCGCGGGCAGGCGCTCTGGATCACCATCAACCGGCCCGAGAAACACAACGCGCTGAATGGCGAGGTCATCGCCGGCATCGCACGCGGCTATCGCGATGCGCATGACGACAAGGACGTCCGTGTCATCGTGCTGACGGGCGCGGGCGACAAGGCGTTCTGCGCCGGCGCGGATCTGCAGAACTCCGGCGCGGCTTTCGCGATGGATCATTCGAAGCCGAATGTCGACTATGCCGATCTGTTGCGCTTGTCGCAGAACGCGACCAAGCCCGCGATCTCGCGCCTCAGTGGCGTCTGCATGGCAGGCGGCATGGGCCTGCTCTGCATGACCGACATGGCCGTTGCCGCCGATCACGTCATCTTCGGCCTGCCGGAAGTGAAAGTCGGCGTATTCCCGATGCAGGTGTTGAGCTTGTTGCAGTCCATCGCGCCACCTCGCCTCGTCAACGAATGGGCGCTGACCGGCGAGCCGTTCGACGCGAAAGCGGCATTGGCCGCAGGCCTGCTGAACTACGTCGTGCCCACGGCCGAGTTGGATGCCAAGGTCGACTGGCTGATCGGCCGCATCGTCGACAAATCCCCGACCGCGATCCGTCGCGGCAAATACGCGATGCGCGCCATCGCCTCGATGTCGTTCGACGAGAGCATCGCCTACACCGAAAGCCAGATCGCGCTGCTCGCGATGACCCAGGACGCCAGGGAAGGGCTGAAAGCGTTCAGCGAGAAGCGCAAGCCGGTGTGGACGGGAAAATAGGCGATCCTTTCCCATTCGTCGGTGCCGCCGTCGGCCGACGTGCCTTTATTCCGAGGAGAGATTGGCGTTGAGCCGAATAAGCAGAGATCTTGCCCGCTCCTCGCGACGCTTTTTTGTGGCAATGATCAACTGCCTGCCAGTGCGCTTGGCGTAGGTTGGCAGTTGGCGACTTGATCTATGACGGCCAGCCGCGCGCAACTCTGCATCCGTGAGATCGCTGTCGGCGCCTTCAGTAAATCCTCCGTGTCGGAAGGACCGAAAAGAAAGCTCCTGACGTAGGCCAGCCTCTGTGATGATGGTTTTTACCACACTCCGTAGATAGCGGAGATCCTTGCGCGGGGTAATCCATGGTAGCGGGATTGCCGACTGACGATGCGCATGGTCACGCCGGAATACCAGGCCGGAGAGGGTGGTCCTTTTGATCTCGTCAAGTTCCTCCATAAGTTCAGGGAATAGAGGGGCGCCAGTTTCGTCCGTTAGGGGCCACCAGGCCTCCTCTCCATTCTTCGGGTGGACGATTCTGACGCTATTTGGTCGCTCGCTGGGGCGATAATGCGAAATGTCGAAGGCGCCAAAGACGTGCTGCTCTCGTTGCAGCCACTCCCACGACAGTAGAGCAGCTGTTGCGATCGAGCGGTAATCAAGCCTTCTCGCGGCAGCTCTGAACGCGACGAGCTCATCCCAAGTTGCGGTGGGTGTGGGCTCTATCGGCCGCCCAGGCGGACGAGATTTTAATCCCATCCGGGAAAACGGATTGGTCGCTGGTACGATCCTTTCTTGAGCACGCTGACCAACGAACCAAGCCCGGCGGCAGGACGCCATAGCCATATTGACATAGCGACGGCGCTCGCGAACGACGACCTCTCCACTGTTATCGACTTTCGTCACGGACAATAATTTTCGATAAACTGCGTCGACGAACGCTTTGGTGAAATCGGACAACTGTTTAGACCCAACGCGACTTCCATCTTTCAGCTCGTGATTGGCGAACAGCGCGAGACTTTTTGTGTAGTGCCGCTGTGTAGTGCTTTCGATTTCTGTCCACTTCTGGTGAGCTTGGAAGACGCCGACGAGCCAATCGAACGTGCCGGGTTCGATAGTCGCCGGCACGATGTCGCTTAGACCCCGTGAGTGCCAACTGTCGAACGCCGGCAAGAGAACTTTCTCCACCCGCTCGACGGCACTGGCGTAATCGCAGCCTAGAGCTTCAAAGTTTAAATCGCAGCCTTGTCGACGGGCCCAGGTTGGGGGTTCAAAATAGTAGGCTATTCTATTCTTCGCCAGTTTTTTGCGGCGACAATACCGAGGCAGACGCGGTGCCTTCCCAAGCGATATTACACCAGGCATAAAAGATCTTCCCCCTGCTTAAGATCTCCTTTTCCGATCGACGCTGCGAAGTGATCCATAGTCGCCTTCGACCAAACTGGTTGGCGCAGGCGCCCTGTTCCGCGAAAGCCGATCGGCGGGGGTGCGTCTCCTCGGCTGATCGCGCGCATAAGTTCGCTCGTGTCTCCAAAGTCAAGGTAAGCGGCGGCCATGTCCGCTCTCATCATCGTGGGCCAGGTTCTAGCGAGAGGGTAGCGGACAGGTAGTGCGGAGCGTGGCGAGCCTAAGCGGTTTGATCTCACTGCTGAATGCCCGTGGTGTAACTTGTGCTGATTCACTGACGAACGAGATGGGATCTGGTCGATCCAGATTGCTCTTCGCCCCCGGTTGCGGGAGCGAGAGTTCGGATCGCGGATTAAGCGGAGTGTTACGGCCAAGGAGTTTGCACCTCTACTGCGAAGCGCGCCCGGGCGGGAAAAGGCTGGATTGGCGCGTGAAAAGGAAGCCTTTGGTGTGTAATTCTCCAAGAGAGCCAATGCCGCTCGCGAAAGAAGAGGGGAACAGTTGCGGCGCTCCGTTGGCAGGGGCCGGTAGTAGGCAGTCAACTGCTCTAGATGATAAATCAACAGTCCATCCGACAGGTCCGATGGGAGACTTGTATCGAAGCCTTCGGACCGCTTTTGGGCGTCGGAATTTGGACGTGCGGGTTAGACTAAGCAGGCTATGATTGCTGGGCTGAGCACTGCTTGGCCGGCCATTGCTCGAATGGTTCCATTATCGCTCACGTACTGGGACTGAGTCCTTCCAGGTTTCCGTGACCTGCAGGCCTCCCGGACGCGCTTAGCCGGATGGACGATGCAATGCGGAATGCAACCCGAACTGCGCCGGGATCACTAAGACTAAGAGACTTTTCTGCGCGCCGACGAATTCAAGCGACGAAACGAGGTCCTCTGGCCAGGCCCTGGCGAGTTCTCCCGTTTGCGCGCATGCGGCTGCGCCGCAACTGGCTCTTGTGAACCGAGCCGCGCTGCGTCTCGGCCATCCGGCTTCGATCCCTCGCGCAGGGATAGCGGAGCTCCTCGCCGGGGGCACTCGGAAAAGGGGCTCGCCTTGCGGCGACCGCTATCACTGCCCCGTTCCCGGGTGCCGCTATTGAACCGGTCTCGTCGCTGCACTCGGACCCGCGTGCCCCTTCGGGTCGCTATGCTCACGCTCTCCGGGTGCCATTTTCCGTTGAGGCGATGCGCCCCTGGCGCACGCCTCGTGGGGCCTGCGGCCCCGGTAGCTCAACTCAATTCCCATGAAGATACGATGCAAGGCGGGCTGCGTCACAGGTCTCGCATTCCTTCAAGTAGGAGGAGAGTCAGAGTGTCGGCCGGGTTTTGCCATGACGGGTTACAGGCTGCGAGAGAGGTTCGCGGTCCCCGTCGCGGAGACCCGCGATGTCCAGATATTATCCTCAGGCGCGCACCGGTAAGGACCGGGCCAACCTTTATGACAACATCACCAACAAGATCATCGCCGAGTTGGAGGCTGGCCGAGTGCCGTGGGTGCAGCCTTGGGGCACCGCGGCGGCGAAGGCGCCTTTGGCTTTGCCGAAGAGCGCGGCGTCCGGCCGCCAATACAGCGGCATAAACATTCTAGTTCTATGGGGTGCCGCGACCGAACACGGATTTACAGGCCAGAACTGGCTTACCTTCCGCCAGGCGCTGTCGCTCGGTGGTCACGTCCGCAAGGGCGAGCGCGGCACGACCGTCGTCTATGCCGACCGATTCGTGCCTGCCTGCGAAAAGCGCCGCGCACATGAGACCGGCGAGGAAGCGCAGGCCATACCGTTCCTCAAGCATTTTACGGTCTTCAACTGTGATCAATGCGGCGGCTTGCCTCCAGAGATCGCGACGACGGCGCCGCCCCCGCCGCCGGGCCTGATCGAGCCGCAGGTCGAATACCTGATCAAGGCGACCGGCATCGACTTCCGCATCGGCGGCAACCGTGCCTTCTACATGCCGACGGAAGATTATGTGCAGGTGCCGCCTCCGCAGGCCTATTTTGAACCAATCAATTGGCATCGAACGGCTCTCCACGAGCTGGCGCATGCCAGCGGTCATCCGTCGCGTCTGAACCGTGACCTGTCAGGCAACTACGGTACCAAGAAGTATGCCTTCGAGGAGCTGGTTGCGGAAATCTCGTCTGCGTTCAGTTGCGCCTCGCTCGGCATCGTGCCGACGGTGCGGCATGCCGACTATATCGGCTCTTGGCTTGAAGTCTTGCGCGAGGACAATCGTGCCATTATCCGGGCTGCCTCCAAGGCCAGCAAGGTTGCCGATTATCTGCTTGGCTTTCTCCCAGAACCCGTCGGCGACATGCCGAGGGAGGACCAGCAGGCGGCGTAAGGCTCTGCTCGGTAGCCGCGGGCACTAGAGTAAGAGGGGGCAGGGTTGTTTCCATGATGGGTTGGAGGCCGAGAGAGAGGCTCCCGGCCGCCCGTCGTGGAAAATCAGCATGCCAAAAGCTGTCCAAAAAATCAAGTCGGCCGATGTCGGAGTGATCCGTGGAAAGCGCATCGAAGTGTCGGGATCCAAGTCCAAGATGCGCAAGAGCTTGCGAGGCCACGGCCTCTTCGGAGAGATCACCTTTTGTAAGCTCCGGATGCTCGTACGGATGGACGCAAGCGGCATAGAGATGCTGTCGAAGATACTCGACCGGTATCCAGTCGAAGGTGCCGGCTGGCAGGAGGCGGCCTGATGTCCCGCCAACCTTGCGAACTGGCACGCCGCCTCGCGCGCGAGGCGGAGGCGGTATGCCGACACTATCTCTCCAATGGCAAGCGGGCGGGGCGGTATTGGGTGGTCGGCGACGTCCACAACAACCCGGGCCGCTCACTATTTGTACGGCTCCAGGAATCGCCGAAGGGAGCGGCGGGCAAGTGGGCCGATGCCGCAACCGGCGCGCATGGCGATCTGCTCGACATCATCCGCGAAACTCTGGCTTTGCGAGACTTTCGTGAGGTCGCCGAGGAGGCGAGGCGCTTTTTGAACCTGCCTCGCTCTGAGCAGAAGCCGGCCCCAAGACCTATTCCCTCAGTCGTACCGCCCGGATCGCAGGAAGCCGCCCGTCGGCTCTTTGCGATATCCCGCCCCATCAAGGGGACCATTGCCGAGGCTTATTTGCAGGGCCGCGGCATAACCGGCATCTACCATGGCGGCAGTCTGCGCTTCCATCCACGCTGCTACTATCGGCCGGACGACCATCTGCCGACCGAAACCTGGCCGGCAATGATTGCCGGCGTCACGAATCTCGATGGTCGGATCACCGGCGTGCACCGGACCTGGCTCGATCCGGACGGCTTTGATCGCGTGCGGCTCGGCAAGGCTCCGATCGATACCCCACGGCGCGCGATGGGCGATCTGCTCGGCAACGCCGTTCGGTTCGGCGTGGTGGATGACGTGCTCGCTGCCGGCGAGGGTATCGAGACCATGCTTTCGCTACGCTACCTGCTGCCGACGATGCCCATGGCGGCAGCGCTTTCGGCTAATCACCTCTCCGCCATGACGCTGCCGTCTAGCCTGCGCCGGCTCTACATTGCGCGCGATGCCGATGCCGCCGGTGGTGCGGTGGTGGCAACTCTCAGCCAGCGCGCAGCAGACGCCGGCATTGAAGTGGTCGTGCTGTCGCCCCGGCTGGGCGACTTCAACGAAGATCTGCATGTCTTCGGTCTCGAAGCTCTCCGAGCAGCGCTGCGGTTTCAGCTTGTGTCAGAGGATGTCGTCCGCTTCGTGCATTCGTCGACGGTGGCCGCGGAATAGCTCCCGGTCTTCGATCGACGTTGATAGGCCGGTCATAGGCGAGGCCAATACCGGAAGAGGACGCGACCTCGGCCTTCTAGAGGGCGATCGGACGGCAAGCGGCCCGGGCCGGCAATGGCTAACGTCCGGCTATTTTCCGCCGCGCGCCAGCGATGTGAAGACACATCATGCAGTTGGCCGCGCGCTTTGCATCGCGAAGCAAAATAGCCGGCCTCCGCCATCCTCCGCTGCCGCTTCGGCCCTGTCGGGTGCTGGCCCGGTCCGCCCGCCGTCAGAGGATCGCTACGAAGGCCGCGATGGTCGCGGCCGATCCGGCAAAGGACCTCTTCTCATGACCAACCATGACGACATTGAACCGCCGCACGGCTCTTCTCCGACCGACCACATCCTCACCGAATTACAGCTCTTCGGCTTTCGTCCCTTCGACGACCAGCCCGACCCAAGACCACTCCCGGAGGGCAAGATGATTGTCGGCGCCGTAGTTGACATCTTTGACGCCTTCGTTGCGACCCTGAGCGACACGCGGCTTGAGCCGGATCTTGACGATCTGCTCTGGTCGACCGTCAACCTGTTCCATCGGGCCCTCGATCGCGTCGAACGGCAGCTCGACGACAACGAACAGGCGCAGCATAAGAGCCAACGTGAGCAGAACGGCTCGGAAGTGCGATCGGTCGAACTCGAGCGCCTCACGGCCGAAGGCATCACGCTGATCGAGCGCCGCAATTGCCTGGAGCTCTTCCGCGACCAGGCCATCGAACAATTTGAGGTCCACACCGGTTCAGCCTGGCGCCCACGATCGGGATCATTGGTCAATCACCGAACGCTCACCGCGGCAATGATCGACTCCCGCGACTTTATCGCCGCCAAGCGTCGTTACGATACCGAGGTCATGTTGCCGCCAGGACCGAAAATCGCACTCACCGGTGGACTCGACTTCAATGACCATCACCTCATCTGGGATCGCCTCGACAAGGTTCATGCCAAGCATCCCGACATGGTCCTGCTCCATGGCGGCTCCCCGAAAGGCGCCGAATTGATCGCCTCGAAATGGGCGACCAATCGCAAGGTGCCTCAGATCGCCTTCAAGCCCGACTGGACGAAACATGCCAAGGCAGCCCCATTCAAACGCAACGACGCCATGCTTGAACTCCTGCCAATCGGCGTCATGCATTTCCCGGGCACGGGAATTCAGGACAACTTCGCCGACAAAGCGAAGCGGCTCGGCATTCCCGTTTGGAGGTTCGGCGGCGCGTGAGCGCCGTCTTGCCGCTTCCACGGCGTCAAAGCGGAGTTGCAGCTGCCGCAACTCCGCCTCGTTTCCGATTTCTACATTAGAACTTGCGCCGTGGTGGTGGTGGAAGGCGCGATTGATAAATCCATGCACATGGAGCCACCACCATGCTCGCGTTCGGGCTTGTTCTCAACATACTTAGTATCGGTCTGCTCTGCTGGGTGATCTTTGCGCTCGCAGTGTATGCCCTGCCGTTTTTCGTCGCACTCAGTGTCGGGATGTTGGCATTTCTTCATGGCGCGGGCGTCTTCGGCGCACTGCTTATCGGAATTGCTTCTGGCACGCTGACGCTTGCCGCTGGTCAGGTCGCCGTCGCCGTTAGTCGGTCCTTGACCTTCCGCGTCGCGATCGCGACCGTATTCACGGTCCCCGCAGCGATCGCCGGCTATCAGGTGATATTTGCCCTGTCGCAGATCGGGGTGCCTTCATTGGCTTGGCGCGAGGCGTTGGCATGCCTAGGAGCGGTTTGCATCGGCGGCACGGCATGGACACGCTTGGCCGTTTTTGCGGGGACCCTCCCATCGGAGTCGGCCGGGGTGGTGGAGAATGCGCCTGAACCAGTTCTCACAGCCGCCGCGCACGAGCGGTGAGGCTTCGTCGCGGTCATCGGCCGAGCAAGACGGCACAGGGCGTCACGTTGAATGAGGGATCGTCGAGCTTGAGCGAGAAGTAACCGCGTTCCCTCCTCGGGCGCTTAAGCAAGCCGTACCGGTCTCTGTCTGGCCCACATAGCTGCGGTGGAGCGGCGCGCTCCGTTCGATCATTCCTTCCGGGACGATACCGCCCTTTGCGGCAGATTGTTTCTCTTTCTCCGCCGAACCGTACCAACCCCTTGTTCAGCAGAACCGAGATTCGCCAAATCTTCTCCCAAGATTGCGGTTCAGCACGCGGACGCACGTGGCCTCTTTGATGGCTTGATCTGGCCGAAGACCGGCTGCGCCTCGATCGTCTGAGCCGCAACGCCGTTGCTGCGACTTTCTTCCCCTGCGCTTCGCCCATTCCTCGCGAGACAAGAAAGTCGCCACAACGGCGTCCTCCGCTGCGCTCCGGCCCTGAAGCGGGTGCGTCGCCGATCGTCCTCGGCCTTTAGATCGCCATCGAGGCCGCGGTGGTCGCGGGCTCGAAACACAACAGGAGAAGTGACATGGCTAACATCGGTTCCTTCAAGAAGGTCGGCAACGATTTCCAGGGCGAGATCGTCACCCTGAGCCTGCAAGCCAGGGGCGTCCGTATCGTCGCCGAGACCAACCGCTCCAACGACAACGCTCCCAGCCACCGCATCTACGTGGGCCGGGCGGAGATCGGCGCAGCTTGGTCGAAGCGTTCCGAAGAGGGCCGCGATTACCTCTCGCTCAAGCTCGATGACCCCTCGTTCAACGCGCCGATCTACGCCAACCTGTTCGATGATGAAGGCGGCGAGGGCTACACCTTGCTCTGGTCGCGGCCCCGCAAGAGCGGCGAGTAGACGCTCCGCCAAGCCCCGTCCGGTCCGCCGGGCGGGGCTTCTCAAACCGGTGCGCATCAGCCGACGCTCGCCGCATGAGCTATTCGGCCTGCCCCCGTGTCCTTCGCCTGGGAGTTGTTGTAGGTGGGCGAGTCAGCAGGTCGGCCGCCTCTACGCCAAGGCTGCGCGCCAACCGATCGACAACATCGATACCCGCCGCATAGACGCTTCGCTCGAGCGCACTGATATAGGTGCGGTCAATATCCGCCCTGTGTGCCAATTCCTCCTGCGACAAACCGCGCGCCTGTCGGAGCTTCCGCAAATTGATTGCAAGTACCTCGCGTATGTCCATACGCGAGAGGGCACGTCCTTGAAGAGTATTTCACCACGGAGTATTCTCGACAAAACGCTCCAGTCCGGTCTCGTGACCGAACATTAGCGCTTCAGCCTCTTCCGGCTCGCGTGTTAGAAATTGTCTAATCTAAGGCATGGAGTTTATGAAGAATCCGCCGTTCGATCCCGACGTCGCTGACGCTGCGCCCACAGACCAGATTCTTACGGCCTATGACGAACAGCATGTCGTCACGTACATTCGCCTCCTGCAAGCTGACAGCGAGGGGGCTGATTGGACGGAAGTCGCTCGGGTAGTACTGCACATTGACCCAGAGCGTGAGCCGGATCGCGCTCGCCGCGCATACCAGAGTCATCTCTCGCGCGCCAAGTGGCTGACCGAACAGGGCCGGCTTTTGCGTAGCGACGGCTCTAAATAGAAGGAAATCGTCGCTTCAGAATTGGGGAAGCGAATAATCTTCTCGCGCGGGCCAGTGGTCATTCTTATGCACCACGTGGTGCTAAACTAGGGGCTTCCTACAACCGCGTCGTTCATAACTATTGCGCCGCAATCCTTGTTAGCTGCGTGCAATGGGGCGGAAGCAATGCCTGAATTCGACTGGCGGTCGCCGGATTCCTACAAGAGCCTAGAAGACGCCGAAATCACCGACATCGCCTGGGAATGTCTTCGCCGCAACGCGGACTATCGACGCGACTACGAAGCGATGATCGCTAGTAGCCCAGATGGCCAAGCGATCGCCGAGTTCAGGAGGAGGTGGGGCATCTGCTTTCGCCCATGACCCGCAGCGGTCCTTCGACGAGCAGATAATCTTTTGGGCGCCTGAGGTTCTAACGACCGTCGTTCCAGTCACGGTCGCGTCGTCCGCCGGTCGCAGTTCGGTCTCCCGGCCACTGCTCGACCTTGCAGCGGGGCAGGTACGCCGCGCCGCCGATGGCTGGCATATCGTGCTGCGCATCGGGGCGACGGATCACCGTGTCTGGTCCAAAGAGCCTCCCGTGGTCGGCGCGTCCTACGTAGCCGAATTGCCGTTTAACGGTGATTTGGAAGCGCGCGCCTATGCAGCCCGGCGGCTGTGGCGCGCGATGAATGGACGCGCGCCGGGTCCTGCCTTTCACAAGTTATCTAAGCAGCGGCGCGAACGCCTGAGCGCAGCCATCCGCGCGCTCGACGCGCATACTGCCGGTGGCAGCTATCGCATTACCGCCGAAGCGCTGTTCGGCAAAAAGCGCATCCCTGATCGCGCCTGGAAGACGCACGATTTGCGCAATCGAACGGTCCGCCTGGTGAAAAGTGGCGTCGCGTTGGTCCGCGGAGGCTACCGCAGACTTCTGCGGCCTGGCCGCAGGGACAAGTAGCCCCTCGGCCGAGGGGTATCGAAAATCGCCCCCCCGATATTCGGCATCCCCCTCCGAGAACCTGCTTCTCCATGATGACCGCACACACGCCGGCGCCGCCATGCGCGGTGCGCTGTCACCTTGGAGTTCTCAAATGCCCGATCCGATGGCCGGACTGCCCCCGCGCTTCCTGCGCACGCCGGAGGCCGCGCGTTATCTTGGCCTCTCGGGTCGAACGCTTGAGAAGCACCGGACGTACG
Organism: Bradyrhizobium sp. WSM4872; assembly: GCF_055811715.1. NCBI lineage: Bacteria > Pseudomonadati > Pseudomonadota > Alphaproteobacteria > Hyphomicrobiales > Nitrobacteraceae > Bradyrhizobium > Bradyrhizobium sp. WSM4872. The sequence goes on from NZ_JBVVPT010000002.1 coordinate 30,204, forward strand.
GCACCGGGCCGACGTATCGGAAGATTGGCGGACGTGTCGTCTACGCCCTGGATGATCTGAAGGCCTGGGCTGATCTCGGCGCCAAGACGTCAACGTCGGATCCCGGCAAGGGCACTGTTCTGCCGGCCAAAAAGCATCCGGCCCTGCGCCCGTATGCGGGCCAGGAACGTCGCTGATTGACCGCGTGAGAGCAGTGACCATGCGGCGCAAGCACCATTCCGAGCGCGACCAGCTTGAGCTCTTTCGGGCGCTCCCCGGCGATCTCGCGCCGCGCGACGCGCAGGATCTGATGGCTTATCCATTCTTCTCGCTCGCAAAAACGAAGCGGATCGTGCCGATCGATTTCCGCGCGGGTGCGATCGCAATTCGTGTCGAAGCCGTGCCGGAACACGGCATGGCGATCATCTGGGATGCAGACGTTTTGATCTGGGCCGCGTCCCAGATTGTCGAAGCCCGTGACGCCGGCTTAAAGACGTCGCGCCTGATGGCTGCAACGCCTTACGAGATATTGACGTTTGTCGGCCGCGGCACCAGCGCGCGCGACTATGACCGGCTGAAGGCGGGTCTCGACAGATTGCGGTCAACGACCGTGCTGACCTCGATTCGTCAGCCTGCAGAACGGCGGCGGCATCGCTTCTCCTGGATCAACGAGTGGAAGGAGACGGCCGATGCTAATGGCCGCCCGTTTGGCCTCGAGCTGATTTTGCCGGATTGGTTCTATGCCGGCGTCATCGATGACGCGCTCGTGCTGACAATTGATCGCGCGTATTTCGATCTGACGGGCGGGCTTGAGCGGTGGCTCTACCGGCTCGTGCGCAAGCATGGCGGGCATCAGGACGGCGGCTGGAGCTTTGATCTTGTGCGCCTCCATGCCAAGTCAGGCATCCTCCCGCCGCTCAAGCACTTCGCTTAGGACGTACGGCAGGTCGTTCAGCGCCAGACATTGCCTGGCTATCAGCTCGTGCTCACGCGCGACCCGAACGGTACCGAGCGGCTGAACTTCGCGCCAACACCCGTCGATCCCCTAGCGGCGCCCCTGCGCCGGCGCGGTCTCATTCCAAAAACGGAGGACAACCTATGAATCAGCTCGTGCTATCGGGGACCCTATCCTCGTGCTATCGGGGACCGGAATCGAGCTTAAGAGCTTGTTTCTGCGCACCTTCTAGCCGCTCTAACTTTACTAACCAGAAATCCTTCGGATTTCTTCTAACGGACCAAGCCGAGAGACGCGTTGCAAGCAACCGGCAACTGCGGGCCGCGAGCTCTGCTTTCCTTTGCAAGCCGCACACGCGCTTCACCGAAACTCAAGCGCACGATTTTCAGTGCCAGCTTCAGGGATCGGCAGCATGAGCGAACTCACCGAAGTGGAAGTCCTGTGGCTCGAGAAGCGTATCGAGAACCGCATTCGGTTCGGTCGCATCGTCAAGGAACGGAAGATTGATCGCCACCGACGTGTCCTGTCATTCGCGCCAGGCAGCATCTTTGCTTTCGTTCGCTGGACGTCCAATGACTTTGGGACGGTCATTTCGCGGATCGACATCCTGCGCGCGGTCGCGCCTGGACAGCGCTGCTCGACTGTCCCTTATGTAACCCCCGGCGGACAGATTCTGCTGCGCCTGACAGGCTGGCCGAAGGTCGAGCGCGTGCTGCATATGACCGATGCTGTTGAGGCACTCGGCATTGATCCCGCCGACGTCGCGCCTGATCATTGGCATCACGTTCATAACCGTCTGTCCGTCAACGAGAACCCGCGTCCATATACGAAAGCGCGCCACCAGGCTTGGCTTCACCGTCAGAGGGTAATGCGATGACGGGACGTCTGAAGATGCTTACCGTAGCATTTGGGGCCGCTGCTGCACTCGTCGCGACGATCGTCCTGGAGCCACTTCCGCTCTACATCTGGAATGCATCTGCGAGCGTGCCGATCGGTCTCTATCGCCTGCGGCCGTCGGAACACCGCCATGTCACTGAGTTGGTCGCCGTGCAGCCACCGGAGCCGCTTGCGAGCTTCCTCGACCTGAACGGCTATTTGCCTGTCGGCGTCCCAATGCTTAAGCGCGTGCTGGCACTCCCCGGTCAGACGGTCTGCAGAAACGGGCTCACGATTTCGGTCGATGATATTACAGTCGGCGAGGCGCGGAATCGCGACGGCCGCGGCCGGCCGTTGCCGAAATGGCAGGGTTGTCGCGTGGTCGATGGCGGTGAGCTGTTCCTCATGAACTGGCAGTCGGACGACTCCCTGGACGGCCGATATTTTGGAGTCCTTCCGGCGTCGGCCGTGATCGGCCGTGCCCTCCCGGTGTGGACGTGGGAGGAATGATCGTGCGCGTTCTGAGTTTCCGTCCTGCCATTCCTTTGTTCGATCAAGTGCAGGACCATTCCTCCGTCCCGACCAAAGCTTGCAAGGCCGGCGCGCGCAGCGGCGGTCCAGGGCGGCCGAAAGGCCGGCGCGAAGCTGCTTTTCGCGGGACAGGCGCGAGCGCGCCGGCACGCTTGCATTTGTCCGAGATGAGCCTGTGCGCTGCCGTACTGCTGTTCGTGGCACTAACCGAGACTAACGCTGCTGCTCTCGCCGAGACGCGACCGGCAGACCCTACAGCGAGTTATCGAACTGGCAATTCATTTGCGGATTTCGTTGAGGCCGCCTCGCGTCGTTTCGGGATCCCGGTGCGCTGGATACTGGCAGTCATAGACGTCGAAAGCGCCCGAGAGGTGCGCGCCAAGTCACCCAGGGGCGCCATGGGGTTGATGCAGATCATGCCGGAAACCTGGGCGGAGCTGCGTCTGCGGTACGACCTCGGCAACGACCCCTATGATCCTCATGACAACATACTTGCAGGTACGGCGTACCTGCGCGAACTGCGCGACCGTTACGGTGCGCCGGGCTTGTTTGCAGCCTACAACGCGGGGCCTGCTCGTTACGATGAGCGTCTTGCCGGCCGCCTATTGCCAGCAGAGACCGAAGCCTATTTGCAGAAGCTCGCGCCAGTCATCGGCAGCGACCTTACTACTTCCAGCGCAGTCGCTCGTCTGCGGTCATCCGCGGGAGCGCTCTTCGTTGTGCGGCCTGAAGGCCCAAAGAGCGCTGCCAGGCGTCCACCGAAACGGGGTCCGACGATTGCCTCCGTGCACGACGTCTCGGCCATTGTGCCACAAGCAACAGGGTTGTTTGTCGCGAGATCTGATGCGGGAGGGGCGCAATGATGGAACGCGCAAGCTCGCATGCGTTGGCGTGCTCTGGAGAAGAATGGGCGGAATGGGGAGAGCGGTGGGCAAACACGACAGCAGGACGGCGAGATAAAAGGGGCTCACCGGTCGAACGGCAAGCCATTGACATGGCTTGGGTTCGGGCGTGCCGGCCGGTCGGGGCGCGTGCCGCGCCTTGGATTTTAAACAATGAAATCAAGGATGCTTTCGGCAATGTACCCGCCTTCACCCGTTTGGAGGTCCGGCTGTGACCACGGGCGACAGCGATCTGCGTATTCGGCCCGGGCGCATCCGCAACACCCGCGCGCTGAAGCCCAAAAGCTTCATCAACCAGGTGCTGCGGGCGGCGAAGAAAGCAGGACATACATCGAGCCATGCCGCGGTTGGCAGGCGTTCTGCGGTCTATGGGCGCTCGACGTTTGGCCGCGGCCGACTCGCCTTTATTCGCAATCGGTTGTTCAGCTCGACGCGGCGCGTTGTGGTGAAGGCGCGCGTGGTTCGTCACAAAGGGCGTGCCTTCCGTTCAGCACCCTTGACTGCTCACCTCTCATACCTGATGCGCGACGGCGTGACTCGAAGCGGCGAGAGGGCCGAGATGTTTGATGCCGGCAGCGACCGCACCGATAGCGCGGCCTTTGCTGACCGGTGCAAGGACGACCGGCACCATTTCCGGTTCATCGTCTCCCCAGAGGATGCCGGCGACATGGCGGACCTGAAGGCCTTCACCCGAGACCTCGCCCGGCAGATGGAGAGCGATCTGGGGACGCGGCTCGACTGGGTGGCTGTCGATCATTGGAATACCGACAACCCTCACGTCCATCTGCTCATTCGGGGAGTAGATCAGGAAGGGGCCGATCTCGTGATCTCCCGCGACTACATCAGCCAGGGCCTGCGCTCCCGCGCGGAGGAACTGGTTGCGATCGAATTCGGTCCAAAGCCCGATCACGAGATCTACAATTCCCTGGAAAGCGAAGTAACAGTGGAACGATGGACGCGGCTCGATCGCGAGATCCGGCTGGCGGCGGATGAGACTGGCTATGTCGATCTCCGCCCCGAGCATCCCGGCAAGTCTGATCCCGAGATCCGGCGCCTGATGGTCGGTCGCCTTCAACATCTGGAGAAGATGGGCCTTGCCGCATCCAGTGCACCGGGGGAATGGATGGTCGGGCTCGAGGCCGAGCGCAGCTTGCGCGACCTCGGCATGCGCGGCGACATCATCAAGACCATGCACCGCGCCTTTACCGAGCGTGGAGAAGCGCGCGGCGTTGCCGACTTCGTCATCGAAGGTGGGCAGCCTTCGTCCCAGATCATCGGACGGCTGGTCGATCGGGGATTGCATGATGAGCTGACGGGTGAGGCTTACGCCCTGATCGATGGAACTGACGGACGCGCCCACCACGTCCGCTTGCGAGGGATCGAGGCCTTCGAACATGCACCGCCGATCGGCGGAATCGTCGAAGTCCGACGCTTCGGTCAAGCCGGCGACGTGCACCCCACCTTAGTCCTCGCGACCCGTTCCGATCTCGGCCTTGGAAGCCAGATCACCGCAAAAGGCGCGACCTGGCTCGACCACAGGCTCGTCGAACGCGGCCCCATGCCGCTTGCCATGGGCGGATTTGGCCGTGAGACCCGCGACGCCATGGAAGCCCGTTCCGAGCATCTGGTTCAGGAAGGTCTGGCGCGGCGGCAGGGCCAACGCATCATCTTCCAGCGCGGCCTTCTGGACACCTTGCGCCGACGTGAACTGGACGAGGTGGCCGCAAAAGTCTCCGCCGACACCGGCCTGCCTCACGTGAAGGCGGCCCTTGGGGAGCACGTGGCAGGTGCGTATCGCCAGCGCCTGACGCTCTCCTCGGGACGCTTCGCCATGATCGATAACGGCCTCGCCTTCCAACTCGTGCCTTGGTCGCGCGACCTCGAGAGGAGGCTCGGCCAGCACGTCACCGGTGCGGTGAAGGACGGCGGCGGCATCGAATGGGGCTTTGGCCGCAAGCGCGACCTCGGCCTCTAGCATTCTCTCCAATGCAATTGCGGAAGGGCGTTAGTGATGTCCGGAACCAAGATCCTCTGGGGTCAGGTGATCGTTGTCGGCCTGATCGTCTTGCTGGCCATCTGGGGCGCGACCGAGTGGACGGCCTGGCGGCTCGCCTGGCAGCCGGAGCTTGGGCGGCCCTGGTTCGAACTGGCGGGCTTGAAGGTCTATTACCCGCCGATCTTCTTCTGGTGGTGGTTCGTCTTTGATGCCTATGCGCCTCAGGTCTTTGTCGAGGGCGCCTTCATCGCAGCGTCGGGGACGTTTATCTCGATCGCGGCGGCGATCGGCATGTCGGTCTGGCGGGCGCGAGAGGCCAAGAACGTTGAGACCTATGGTTCGGCGCGCTGGGCTGATGCAGAAGAGGTTCGAGCGGCCGGACTTCTCGGCCCGGATGGTGTGGTGCTAGGCAAACTTGACAGGGGCTACCTTCGCCATGACGGACCGGAACACGTACTGTGTTTCGCACCAACCCGCTCCGGCAAGGGTGTCGGCCTCGTCGTTCCCTCGCTTCTGGGCTGGCCGGGTTCGGCCATCGTTCACGACATCAAGGGCGAGAACTGGCAACTGACCGCGGGCTTTCGCGCGCGGCATGGCCGCGTCCTGTTGTTCGACCCGACCAACCCGAAATCCTCGGCCTACAATCCACTGCTCGAGGTGCGGCGCGGGGAGTGGGAGGTTCGAGACGTTCAGAACGTGGCGGACGTTCTGGTCGACCCCGAAGGCTCGCTCGATAAGCGAAACCATTGGGAGAAGACCAGTCATTCGCTCCTTGTCGGCGCCATTCTCCATGTCCTCTATGCCGAGGCGGATAAGACCCTGGCCGGCGTTGCCGCCTTTCTGTCCGACCCGAAGCGGCCGATCGAAGCGACGCTGAAAGCGATGATGACCACCGCGCATCTTGGCGACCAAGGTGCCCATCCCGTGGTCGCCTCGACCGCCCGCGAACTCCTCAACAAATCCGAGAACGAACGTTCAGGCGTGCTGTCCACCGCGATGTCGTTCCTCGGGCTTTACCGCGATCCCGTCGTGGCCCAGGTGACCCGCCAGTGCGACTGGCGGATTGCCGATCTCATCGCAAGTAGCCGCCCCACGACGCTGTACCTGGTGGTGCCTCCCTCGGATATCTCACGAACCAAACCATTGATCCGCCTTGTGCTGAATCAGATTGGCCGACGCCTGACCGAGGACTTGCACGCCCGCGACCGCCGGCATCGCGTCCTGATGATGCTCGACGAGTTCCCGGCACTTGGGCGGCTTGATTTCTTCGAGTCCGCCCTCGCTTTCATGGCGGGATACGGCATCAAGAGTTTCTTGATCGCGCAGTCGCTCAATCAAATCGAGAAGGCCTATGGGCCTAACAATGCGATCCTCGATAACTGCCACGTCCGGGTCAGCTTTGCGACCAATGACGAGCGGACCGCGAAGCGTGTGTCCGATGCGCTTGGTACGGCGACCGAAATGCGGGCGATGAAGAACTATGCCGGGCATCGATTGAACCCATGGCTGGGGCATCTCATGGTCTCACGGCAGGAGACGGCAAGGCCGCTGCTGACACCAGGCGAGGTCATGCAGCTTTCGCCGTCGGACGAGATCGTCATGGTGGCGGGTACGCCGCCGATTCGAGCTCGGAAGGCTCGGTACTATGAAGATCGGCGGTTTACCGAGCGGGTCCTGCCGCCGCCCGATCCAGCCGCATCCGGCCGGTCACCGCGAACGGACGGATGGTCTGCATTGGGAGCGCCCAAGCCGGCGTCGCTTCCAACCGAAAGGGGGCGAGCGGAGGAAGATTCGGCGAATAGCGGCCTTCGTCGCGAGCCCGAACTCCCCGATCACGTCGCGATCGCCAAGGAGACGGCCGAACCGACGCCAGCCGAGGAATTTGCCGTCGTTCTTGACGACGACGAGGACGCGGTTTGCCAGTCCCGGCTTCTCCGTCAGCAAATGCGCGGCGTCGCCCGTCAAGCCGCCATGGACCCGAATGACGGCATGGAGCTCTGAGGCAATATGCGCGACCGGATGAACGTGTATTTCCCGCCAGAGCTTCTGAAGCAGATCTCGGATCTGGCCGATCGCCAGAAGCTCTCCCGGTCTGCGATCGTGGAGGCGGCCGTTGCTTCGTTTCTGTCGCCGGATGGATCGGACAGGCGGGAGGCGGCGTTTACCCGTCGCCTGGATCGACTGTCGCGTCAGCTGCAGAGACTGGAGCGAGACGTCGGTTTAACGGCCGAGACGCTGGCTCTCTTCGTCCGTTTCTGGCTGACGGTTACGCCGCCGCTACCGAACGACGCGCAGGCGGCTGCGCAGGCAAAAGGCCGGGAGCGGTTTGAAGGATTTGTCGAGGCGCTCGGGCGTCGTTTGCAAAAGGGGCAGAGCTTTCTGCGTGAGATACCGGAGGATATCGTCCGTCAGGAGCCCGCCGGCGGACCTGACTGATCGCTCTCAATGCGCCATCGCGCGAACCCTTCTTTTTCTACGCCAGCCTACGACCGCAGCAATTTAGCCGAGCCTATAAAAAGCTGAACGCGCTATCGGCTCGAATGAGTTGATGAGCAAGAAGGCCGGCATGCAAGTTACAAGGACGTGGCGTCTCACCGTGCGCGTATTTCTACCGTTTGCTGCTGGCTACTATCTTTCGTATCTGTTTCGGACGATCAACGCCTTGATCGTGAGTCATCTCAGCTCGGATGCCGGGCTTGGGTCAGCCAACCTCGGACTACTTACGTCAGTCTATTTCCTGGTCTTCGCGGCCGCTCAGATCCCGGTCGGTATATTGTTGGACCGCTTTGGTCCGCGTCGGGTCCAGAGCGCGCTGCTCTGGTTCGCAGCACTGGGCGCGGGACTGTTCGCCGTATCGACTGGCTTCCTGTCGTTTTTGATCGCGCGTGCGATGATCGGGCTTGGCGTGGCGGGGGCGCTGACGGCAGGACTTAAGTCCATCATCCTTTGGTTCCCCAGGGAACGAGTCGCCTTGCTGAACGGCTACATGATCATGCTGGGATCACTAGGAGCGGTAACCGCCACAGTTCCCGTCGAACACTTGCTCGCTTGGATGGGCTGGCGGCAGCTCTTTCAGGTCCTGGCGGCTGCGACAGGTGCCACAGCGATCCTCATCTATGTCGTAGTTCCAGAACAACGCGTTATCCCATCGAAAGCACCAGTCTCCGCCACCCTGGGATCGGTTTTCAGTGATAGGCGCTTCTGGCGGATAGCCCCGTTATCGGCGACTTGCGTTGGTTCAGCTTGGTCGCTGCAGGGATTGTGGGCATCACCGTGGCTTGCAGACGTGGAGGGGCTCGATCGCGCAGGCCTCGTCAGACAGCTGTTCATCATGTCGATCGTACTCAGCGGCGGTGCCTGGTTGTTCGGCATGACGATCCATCACGTCAAACGAACAGGTCTCACGGCTGAGACGATATTCGCGATGGTGGCCGTGCAATTTATCGCAGCCGAGCTAGCCTTGATCCTGCGAGTACCTCTGCCGTCCATCTTGCCCTGGTCGGTTGTCGCAATCATCGGAACGGCAACTGTGGTCAGCTTTGCCGTGATAGCTGATTACTTTCCGTCGGAGCTTGCCGGCCGTGCCAATGGCGCCTTGAACGTTTTGCACTTTGGTTGGGCTTTTCTGGCACAATATGCGACCGGACTGATCCTGGAGCAATGGTCCACGAACGATGGCCATAGGTCGATCTTGGCTTATCAAGTCGCGTTCAGTCTCAACGTAGCGCTGCAGATCGCGGCGTTGGTTTGGTTCGGGCTACCTTGGATCCAATCCTTTGCTTGCTGGATGAAGTCAGTCCCTTCCACCATGCCGGTCAGTGCTTTCGACGTGGTCGAAGCAAGCATTTTCTGCGAGCAATCGGACGGCGAGGTGGAGTGGTGACCCGCGCGACCTAAGCGCCACTCTCCGTCGTGACGAGGCTGTCGAGGCGTCGCTTCGCGCCGGTCGCGATGGATTCTGCCATCGCCTGCGGAAAATCTTTCGGCAGCTTCGAAATCGTTGCGTCGATCTTCGTGCCAGCCGTATCCGCGAGCTCTTCGATGATACCGCGAACCACGCTGTCGGGCAGGCCGCAAGTCCTTGCGGTTTGCACGAAATGTCGGCCGAGAATCGTGTGTACTACGTAGTGGCGACTATTGCCGATCGCCATGGCGAGCTTCATCTGGTTTTGCGTGATCTGCTTGGCATCGAGGCTCGGTTGCGTTGAGATGATGTCGTACAGCGGCGCGAGGACGAATCGTCCGCCGGGCGAGAGGTGGATGCTGAAATTCTTGGCGTGGCCGTCAGTAGCCGCCAGAAGCCAGAAAACGATTTGTGCCTTGAAGAAGGTCGCCTGGTCGTCCGCCGGTGTATCGCTGCCTTTGAGGAGATCGGAGATATTTCGGATGCCCGGGCCGCCGTCCGATTCGTATTTGCGCCCGGGCGGGACGGAAAGCGCCTGACAGCAATCTTCCTGTGGCAGGCGCAGAAGCCGTCCGTCGTGCGCCCATGTGCGGTCGAATCGCTCGATGGCGAGCACGCGCCGGCCCGCGAAATCAACGATGCGCGACTTGGCGACGGGCAAGTCGAGCGCGGCGACGAGCTTCAGGCAGAGATGCTCGTTTTCAACGCTGTGGGTCAGGTCGACGCCGTTCGGTAACCTGCCGATCTGCGGTTTGATGATGTGCGTGGTGGCGGTCGTACCGTGCGGCACATGCCACTTGTCCTTCCAGTAGAGAAGCGCGGTTTTTTCCTGGGCTCCAGCCAGAGAGATACGAAACTCCTGATCGGGACCGATGCCGAGCGGATTGTTGGCGAGATTGGCAAGGATCGCCGCGATGTCCTGGTCGCTCGCGACGCGAGCGTCAATCCCGCCCGCCGCTCCGGGTGCCGTTCCATCCGGAAGGAATTGCAGGGCGCCGACACAGTCGCGGCCGATCGCGGAAAGCAGGCTGTAAGCATCGGCTCCGCCGGCATGCGCGCGTTCGGCGACACGCCGGCGGATGTCGTCGTTATCGGGAAGCAGGTTATCGAAGACTGCAATGACGGGGTCACCGATATAGCGGTCTTCGCGTAGAGGCATCGATACCGAGACCGGGATGGCGTTCTCCCATCGCAGCCAGGCTTCGTCGTATTGGAAATCGATGGCGCCGCTGCTCTCCCGCCGCAGCCGCCCGACCAGACGAGCGTTCAGGTAGACGTTGAGAGGCGCTCGGATAGGACGGCGTCCCATCAGAACAGATCCTCGATGGCTTTGGCCGACACCTTCGTGCGTGGTCGGAGGACCAGTTCCAGGTCGAGCGCGGCCAGCGCATCCATGAGGATGCGCAGTTGCGTCGCTGGTTCGCCGGCCTCCAGCTTCGAGACTGTCGCTTGGCGCGCGTGCATCTTGTCGCCTAGGCCGCTCTGGGTGAGTTTTTTTTGCCGGCGGTGCCGCTTAATGGCGGCGCCAAGCTGCTGAGGGGTGCGAGCGATCGTATCCATTGCAGCTTGATACGCGAACGCGTATAAGATGTCAATATACGTGGATGCGTATACAGAGAAAATATACGAACTCGCGTATGGAACGTCAATATACGCAATCGCGTATAGCGCTTTGGCCCGATCACACCGCACGCGGATGTTGCAGTGATTGAATGGATAGCGCCGGCGCCACGGTCATACTATGAGCGCGTATGATGAGGCCGAGTGTGAGCAGCAACTCGCAAGCCACCTGATGCGATTGAGTAAGCCTCAAACGTCGGTTCTCGGTCTTTCTTTTTCTACGCCAGTCTACGATCACCGAAAGCGCTCGTTGCGCCAAGCCCATTGGTGCCTTTTCTAATCATCCCCACCTGAGGGCCCGCTGTGGAGGTCCTCATTCGCTGGGGACGTCGGTGGCAATCCATTCCATCCAATCGGAAGCGAATTCGCGCGGTGCGCGAATGCTGCGTAGCGCGCTTGGCGCGGCGATTGCCAGCTACCTCGAGGATGAAACGATCATCGAGGTGATGCTCAACCCGGATGGGCGGTTGTGGATCGATCGGTTGTCGAGCGGCTTGATCGATACAGGCGAAACTTTGTCCGCAGCAGATGGCGAGCGCATTGTTCGCCTGGTGGCGCATCACGTCGGCGCCGAGGTGCATGCCGGCGCGCCTCGGGTCTCGGCCGAATTGCCCGGAACCGGGGAGCGCTTCGAAGGTCTCTTGCCTCCCGTCGTGGCAGCTCCGGCGTTCGCGATCCGCAAGCCCGCTGTCGCCGTCTTTACGCTCGACGACTACGTCGCCAGAGGGATCATGTCCTCGAAGCAGGCCACAATCCTGAAGGCTGCGGTCGCCGCTCGTAAGAATATCCTTGTCGCCGGTGGGACATCGACCGGCAAGACAACGTTGACGAATGCGCTCCTGGCTGAGGTGGCAAAGAGCTCCGATCGGGTCGTTCTGATCGAAGACACGCGCGAACTTCAGTGCAAGGCGCCCAACCTTGTAGCATTGCGGACCAAAGATGGCGTGGCGACGCTATCGGATCTCGTTCGGTCCTCGCTGCGACTGCGTCCCGATCGTATCCCGGTTGGCGAGGTCCGCGGTGCGGAGGCACTCGATCTGCTCAAAGCTTGGGGCACCGGTCATCCTGGCGGCATCGGCACGATTCACGCGGGCACCGCGCTCGGTGCCTTGCGGCGGCTTGAGCAGCTCATCCAGGAAGGCGTCATTACGGTTCCGCGTGCCCTGATCGCCGAGACCATCAACCTCGTCGCCGTCCTTGCGGGGCGCGGCGCCGACCGTCGTCTCTCCGAGCTCGCCATCGTCTCGGGGCTTGGAGCCGCCGGTGACTACAGCCTTTCATCAGCAGGAGACTGACATGCGTCTGCAATTTTGCTTTTTTCGTGGGGCATCGTTGGCGGCTTTCGGCGCGGTGCTCTTGGCAGCACCGCCGGCATGGGCCGCCGGCTCGAACATGCCGTGGGAGCAACCGCTCAATCAGATCCTGCAGTCGGTCGAGGGGCCGGTCGCCAAGATCATCGCCGTCATCATTATCGTCGTCACCGGCCTCACGCTCGCGTTCGGAGATTCCTCGGGTGGTTTCCGCAGGCTGATCCAGATCGTGTTTGGTCTGTCGATCGCGTTCGCGGCTTCGAGCTTCTTCCTGTCGTTCTTCTCCTTCGGCGGCGGCGTGGTGATCTGATGGATGAGCCGGTCGCAGGTTTTGTCGTGCCCGTCCACCGCGCGCTTACCGAGCCCATCCTGTTGGGCGGTGCGCCGCGATCGGTCGCGATTGTCAACGGCACGCTTGCCGCCGCGCTTGGGCTCGGACTGCGACTGTGGATCGCGGGTCTGGTCCTCTGGTTCATCGGCCACATGGCCGCCGTCTGGGCCGCCAAGCGCGATCCCGCCTTCGTCCACGTGGTGCGCCGACATCTGCGCATTCCCGGCCATCTCAACCTCTGAGTTATCGGTCATGATGAACCTTGCCGAATATCGTCATTCCAACGCGCGTCTTGCCGACTTCCTGCCTTGGGCCGCCCTGGTCGATGAGGGCATCGTCCTGAACAAGGATGGCTCGTTCCAAAGAACGGCGAAATTCCGTGGCCCCGACCTCGACAGCGCAGTGCCGGCCGAACTCGTCGCCGTCGCCGGCCGTCTGAACAACGCCCTGCGCCGCCTCGGATCGGGCTGGGCCGTATTTGTCGAGGCGCAGCGCCATTTTGCGGGAGCCTATCCTCCGAGCATCTTTCCGGATGCCGCATCCGCGCTGGTCGATGCAGAACGCAGGGCCCAGTTCGAAGAGGCGGGTGCCCACTACGAGTCCAGCTATTTCCTGACTTTCCTCTATCTTCCACCAGAGGAGGGCACAGCGAAGGCAGAGCGATTGCTCTATGAGGGGCGCGATCGCACTCTCGGAGCAGACGCTCGCGAAGTGCTCCGCGGTTTTGTCGATCAAACCGGCCGCGTGCTCGGGCTTCTTGAAGGGTTCATGCCCGAATGCACCTGGCTCGATGATCAAGCCACGCTGACGTACCTGCACTCGACGATTTCGACCAAACGTCATCGCGTCCGCGTGCCCGAAATTCCGATGTACATCGATGCGCTGTTGGCTGACCAGCCGCTGACCGGCGGGCTCGAACCGATGTTGGGCGCAGCCAATCTGCGTGTCCTCACGCTCGTCGGCTTTCCGGGAGCGACGACGCCTGGAATTCTGGATGACCTCAATCGCCTGCCATTCTCATATCGCTGGTCGACGCGCGCGATCATGCTCGACAAGACCGATGCCACCAAGCTTTTGACCAAGATCCGCCGGCAGTGGTTCGCCAAGCGAAAGTCGATCGGCGCCATCCTCAAGGAGGTCATGACGAACGAGGCGCCGACACTGCTCGATACCGACGCCCACAACAAGGCGCTGGATGCCGACGCTGCGCTACAGGAACTTGGTTCGGACCAGATCGGACAGGCCTTTGTCACGGCAACGATCACCGTCTGGGATGCCGATCCCAATGCTGCCGATGAAAAGCTCCGCCTGATCGAGAAGGTCGTTCAGGGCCGCGATTTCACCTGCATGATCGAGAAAGTGAACGCCGTGGAAGCCTGGCTCGGCAGTCTGCCCGGGCATGCTTATGCCAATGTGCGGCAGCCCCCGGTGTCGACCCTCAACCTCGTCCATATGATTCCGATGTCGGCTGTATGGGCGGGCGAGGCGCGGGACCTGCATTTTGGCGCTCCGCCGCTCCTGTTCGGCAGGACCGAGGGTTCAACCCCGTTCCGGTTTTCGCTCCACGTCGGTGACGTCGGTCATACCCTTGTGGTGGGCCCCACAGGTGCGGGCAAGTCCGTCCTGCTCGCCCTCATGGCAATGCAATTCCGCCGTTACCCGAACTCCCAAGTGTTTGCGTTCGATTTTGGCGGTTCGATCCGGGCAGCCGCGCTCGCCATGGGTGGCGACTGGCATGATCTCGGTGGTGCCTTGTCTGACGGAGAAGATCAGCCCGTCGCGTTGCAGCCGCTGGCCTGGATCGATGACCCGTCCGAGCGTGGATGGGCCACCGAATGGGTCGGCGCGATCCTGGCACGCGAAAAGGTCGAGATCACCCCGGAGGTCAAGGACCATCTGTGGTCGGCACTGACGTCTCTCGCTTCCGCGCCGAGGGAGGAACGTACGCTGACGGGCCTGTCGGTCCTTCTGCAATCGAATGCCCTGAAACGCGCCCTGCAACCCTATTGCCTCGGCGGTTCGTCCGGGCGCCTGCTTGATGCCGAGTTCGAGCGCCTTGGCGAGTCCTCCGTCCAGGCGTTCGAGACCGAAGGCTTGATTGGAACGAGCGCGGCTCCGGCTGTGCTGGCCTACCTCTTTCATCGCATTGGCGATCGTCTCGATGGCCGTCCGACGCTTCTCATTGTCGATGAAGGGTGGCTTGCCCTCGACGACGAGGATTTTGCCGGCCAGCTTCGGGAGTGGCTAAAGACGCTTCGCAAGAAGAATGCGTCTGTCATCTTCGCCACCCAGTCGCTTTCGGACATCGATGGTTCGGCGATTGCGCCGGCGATCATCGAGAGCTGCCCAACACGCTTGTTGCTGCCGAACGAACGGGCGATCGAGCCGCAGATCACGGCCATCTATCGCCGCTTCGGCCTGAATGACCGCCAGATCGAGCTTCTGAGCCGGGCAACGCCCAAGCGTGACTATTACTGCCAGTCCCGTCGCGGCAACCGGATGTTCGAGCTCGGGCTTGGCGAAGTTGCGCTCGCATTCACAGCGGCCTCATCCAAGACAGACCAGACGGCCATCGCGCAGCTTCTCGCCGAACATGGACCTGACGGCTTCGTACCAGCCTGGCTTCAGCACCGTGGCGTCGCCTGGGCCACGGACCTGATTCCCAGTCTCGTCAATCTGGAGAAGTCGCAATGAGGCGCCTTGGTCTATTCGCCGTCGCTGCCACGATCGCGCTGACGCTCTGCGTCACGGTACCCGCACGAGCGCAGTGGATCGTTTTCGATCCCAACAATTACGTCCAGAACGTGCTCACCGCCGCGCGCGGGCTGCAGCAGATCAGCAATCAGATCACCTCGTTGCAGAACGAGGCGCAGATGCTGATCAACCAAGCCAGGAATCTGGCAAGCCTGCCGTATTCATCGTTGCAGCAACTGCAATCCTCGATCCAGCGAACCCAGCAATTGCTGGCGCAGGCCCAGCGGATCGCCTACGATGTCCAGCAGATCGACCGCGCGTTCTCGACCAACTATGCGCCGGCTAACAGCAGCCAGTCGAGCCAAGCGTTGATCACTAACGCTCAATCGCGGTGGCAGAATTCTGTCGCCGCGTTGCAGGACGCGCTCCGGGTCCAGGCCGGTGTCGTCGGCAACCTCGATACCAATCGCGTCCAGACATCGGCCCTCGTGACCTCGAGCCAGGGTGCCAGCGGCGCCCTGCAGGCGACCCAGGCCGGCAATCAGATCCTCGCACTTCAGACGCAGCAGCTTGCCGATCTCACCGCCACTGTCGCGGCACAGGGTCGGGCGCAGAGCCTTGAAGCGGCGCAGCGCGCGGCAGCTCAAGACCAGGGGCGGGAACAGCTCCGGCGATTTCTGACGCCGGGGCAGGGCTATCAATCCCAGGACGTGCGGATGTTCCACCGATGACCGATACAGGCCCATTCAAGGCGTTGTCGCTACTCATTTCGGTCGGAGTGCTGGTGGTCGCAGGCTGTGCGATTCACCTCCGTGGCGGGGAAGAAACCCCTGCGTCACCAACGGCAGAGCAGACCAAAGACGTTGACCGTTCCGAGCTTGTGCGCTGCCGCACCGTTTCTTCGGAAGAGGCAGCGGACTATCAGCGTTGTCAGAAGGTCTGGGCCGAAAACCGCCGTCGCTTCTTTGTCAGGCGAGACGGTGCTGCTGCTGCGGAAACCGGCGTGACAGACGTGCCGAAAGATCAGAGCAGAATGCCGCAAGGATATCCCGCCGCCGGGTTGCCCGAGGAAGCTAAGCCATGACCGGCACCGGCATCATCGACCAGTTCCTTGAGACATTCACCCGCTACATCGACAACGGCTTCGGGCTTTTGGGTGGCGAGGTCGGGTATCTCGCGACGACGCTGGCCGCCATCGACATCACGCTTGCCGCGCTATTCTGGAGTTGGGGCACCGACGAGGACATCATCGCGCGTCTCGTGAAGAAAACGCTATTCGTTGGGGTCTTCGCGTATCTGATCGGAAATTGGAATAACCTCGCACGGATCGTCTTCGAGAGCTTTGCCGCCCTCGGGCTGAAAGCGTCCGGTTCGAGCCTCTCCGCGTCAGACTTCCTGCGGCCGGGAAAGATCGCGCAAGTCGGGCTCGATGCCGGAAGGCCGATGCTCGATTCGATCTCGAACCTGATGGGCTACATCAGCTTCTTCGAGAATTTCGTCCAGATCGTCGTTCTCCTGTTCGCCTGGGTCGTGGTGCTGCTCGCCTTCTTCATTTTGGCGATCCAGCTCTTCGTCACCCTGATCGAGTTCAAGCTGACGACGCTGGCCGGCTTCGTGCTGATACCCTTTGGCTTGTTTGGCAAGACGGCCTTCGCGGCGGAGCGGGTCCTCGGCAACGTCATATCGTCCGGGATTAAGGTCTTGGTTCTGGCCGTCATCGTGGGCATCGGCTCAACGCTATTCTCGCAGTTCACGGCGGGTTTTGGCGGCGCGCAGCCTACGATCGAAGATGCCATGACCCTGGTGCTCGCGTCGCTCTCCTTGCTGGGTCTCGGGATCTTCGGTCCGGGAATTGCGAACGGCCTGGTCTCCGGCGGACCCCAGCTCGGCGCCGGTGCCGCGATAGGGACGGGGCTTGCCGCTGGCGGCGTCGTTGCGGCAGGTGCCGGCCTTGCCGCCGGTGGCGCTGGTCTCGTCGGTGGTGCGCTCGCAGGTGCAGGGCGCGGTGGAGCTGCCATCGTGAGCGGCGGATCCGCGGCGTATCGAAGCGGCGGCCTTGCCGGTGTCGCAGAGGCGGGTGGGTCTGCCGCGCTGAGCCCGTTGCGTCGAGCCGCGGCCGTGTTCGCGGGCAGCGGGCAAGCGAGTGAGCCAGCCGCGAGTACGTCCAGCGAGGGGCAGCCCGATTGGGCACGGCGCATGAAGCGCGCCCAGACCATTCGGCACGGCGCGTCGGCGGCCGGTCATGCTGTTCGCTCTGGCGATCATGGCGGCAGCGGCTCTTCTGTCGATCTCTCGGAAGGAGAGCGCTGACAGGCAGCTTCCGTCAGTTTGCCGCCCGACAGCAGCGACGGCAAACGGCATAGCGCGACACTCGAAACCAATCACTCGATCTCAGGGGCAACCATTTATGTTCAGACGACCTTCCGTTCACTACGGGCGCATGCCCGAGCCTGTCACGCCCTACCAAAAAGCAGCACAGGTCTGGGACGAACGCATCGGATCGGCGCGCGTGCAGGCCAGGAATTGGCGGTTGATGGCCTTTGGTTGCCTCATGCTGTCTGCGGGTCTTGCCGCCGGCCTTGTTTGGCAGTCAGCGCAGGGATCGATCACGCCATGGGTGGTCGAGGTTGATCGTCTCGGCCAAGCCCAACGTGTTGCGCCAGCCAACATCGACTATCAGCCCACCGACGCACAGATCGCCTACCATCTGGCGCGCTTTATCGAGGACGTCAGAGGCCTGCCGGCCGATGGCATCGTTCTGCGCCAGAACTGGCTTAGGGCGTATGACTTTACGACCGACCGTGGCGCGGCTGCGCTCAACGATTTTGCGCGCAACAACGATCCGTTTGCCAAGCTGGGTAAGGCGCAGATCTCTGTCGATGTCTCAAGCGTTATTCGCGCGTCTTCAGAGAGCTTCCGGGTCGCATGGACCCAGCGCCTTTACGAGAACGGCTCGCTGAGTGCGACCGAGCGCTGGACCGCGATTCTCACGGTGGCAATCGAGACGCCGCGCGATGCCGAACGCCTGCGCAAAAATCCCCTTGGCGTCTACGTCCGCGCCATCAACTGGTCGAAGGAGTTGGGGCAGTGATCAAGACGACGCGTGACATGTGTTCAAAAGGTCCGATCCAATATCGCAGGTTCAGCTCGAGCAGGTGCAAGCTCGCGGCTTTGAGGCGCGTCCTTTTAGCAGCTCTGCTGCTTGGCACATCGGCCCTCGCTGGATGCGCGACCTACATTCCGCCGGAAATCAACTATGACGCGGAGGTTCCACCGTTGCCAGCGCCTCCAGCTACACTCGATGATCGACCTCACCCGATTCACGTTCCACCGCTTTGGAAACCCGTTCTCGGCGGCAAGTCGGGCACCAAGGAAGACGCCGAGCCCGTAAGCCGGGTTGAGACCGCAAACAGCGCGGCGCGCGTCGAACCGCGCAAAAAGGGGTACTTCAACTCGGCGCAGATTTACGCCTTCAGCCCCGGTGCGCTGTACCAGGTCTACGCCGCTCCCGGACAGATCACGGACATCGCGCTGGAAGAGGGAGAACAATTGACGGGATCCGGACCGATCGCGGCCGGTGATACCGTGCGCTGGGTTGTGGGAGATACCGAGAGCGGGAGCGGGGATACGCGCCGCGTCCACATTCTGGTGAAGCCGACCCGGGCTTCGATCGAGACCAATCTTGTCGTCAATACCGACCGGCGCACCTACCTGATCGAGCTCCGCTCCCGCGAACGGTCGTATATGCCGTCCGTTGCCTGGTACTATCCGGAAACCGTTCGCGAACGATCGCGCTCAATCGCGCTCAGACCGGTCATTCCAGATCCAGCGCAGCGTGTCTTTCGTTATGCGATCGAGGGCGACAGCCCACCGTGGCGGCCGCTCGCAGCGTATGATGACGGCCGGAAGGTTTATATCGAATTCCCGCAAGGGATTGTCCAGGGCGAGATGCCACCGCTCTTCGTCATCGGGCCCGATGGCAAGACCGAGCTCGTCAATTATCGCGCCTACGGCAATGTGCTGATCGTGGACCGGCTGTTTGCAGCAGCAGAACTGCGGCTGGGTGGTGAGCACCAGCAGAAGGTCAGAATTGTCAGGACTGACGGGAGGCCGTCGTCATGAACACGCAGAACGAAAACAGTCCGGACGGGACCATTCCGCCCGAAACACTGGAGGAGCAAGCCAGGAGCTTCCGCCTGCGAGCCGAACCTCCGCGGGTCACGCGATTGTCCCGCAAGGTACTAGCGGGAGGGAGCGCGGTTGCCCTGCTGGTTATCGGCGGAACTGCACTGTGGTCATTGCAAAGCAACCGTCCACGCAACCCGGCGACCGACGAGCTCTATAGCACGGATCATCACAATCTTGCCGATGGTATCGAAGCGTTGCCGAAGGATTACACTGGGGTCTCACGTGTGCCGCAGCTTGGCCCGCCGCTCCCAGGCGACCTCGGTCGACCGATCCTGACCGCTCAAGGCCAGTCGCCGGCGACCGGCGGAGATCCCGAACAGCAACGCCGGGATCAAGAGAGCGAGGCGGCCCGTATCAGCCATCTGTTCGCTTCGACCAATGGGAGAGAAGTGCGTCCGCCCGCCGCTGCGGCTGTTGGAGGCGAGCGCGTGCCGCCGAACGCCACGAGCACCAGCGACGAAGGACCTGCGCAAAACGCGCAGGACCGGAAACTTGCCTTTGTGAACGCTCCTGTGGACCGCCGCACGGTGAGCCCTGACCGCGTCAGCAGGCCCGCTTCACCATACATTGTGCAGGCCGGGACGGTGATTCCGGGAGCGCTGATCACCGGGATCAGGTCAGACCTTCCCGGCCAAGTCACGGCGCAAGTGACCGAGAATTTATACGACACTCCTACCGGCTGCTTTTTGCTCGTGCCGCAGGGAGCGAAGCTGATCGGCAGTTATGACAGCCAGGTTTCGTTCGGCCAGTCGCGAGTGCTGCTGGTCTGGACCCGGCTTATCATGCCGAACGGCCGCTCGATCGTTCTCGAGCGGCAGCCCGGTGCTGACAGCGCAGGGTACGCGGGGGTGGAAGACCAAGTCGACAATCATTGGGGTGAGCTGTTCAAGGCTGCGGCACTATCGACGCTTCTGGCTGTCGGGACGGAGTTGGGAGCTGGTTCGGAATCCAATAGCAACGACAGTGCAATCATTCAGGCATTACGGCACGGTGCCTCCGACTCAGTAAACCAAACTGGACAGCAGGTGGTGCGGCGCAGCCTCAATATTCAGCCGACGCTGACCATCCGTCCGGGGTTTCCCGTCCGTGTGATCGTCAACCGGGATCTCGTTCTTGCGCCATACGGAGGATGACGAAAATTATGGCCAAGCTCAAGATTGGAACGCTTCCCGACGACAAGCCTGTCAAGCTCAATCTCGAATTGCCAGCTTCAGTGCATCGAGATTTGGTTGCCTATGCGAATGCCCTCGCGAGGGAATCTGGCCAACCCATCAATGATCCGGCCAAGCTTGTCGCACCTATGCTGGCACGGTTCATGGCCACGGATCGAGGATTTACGAAGTTACGGCGCGCGTCTCAGTCTGGAGCCGGAGGGGGATAGCGTTCGGTCAGAAGCGCGAGAAAGTGTTTGAGCGCGATATTTTCGTTGTCGCGCCTCCAGCTCGCTGAAAAGCCGATGCGGCTTGGCCCCGATCCATCTCGCAGCTCACGATAGATCAAGCCTGCAAATTTAGCGCCGACATCCGATTCCGTTACGAGACTCAAACCCAAGCCCATGCTGACGAGACTCTTAATAATCCCACGGCTAACGTCATGCCGTTCAATCCTCGGACGGTGCTCCAGCGACACAAGCTTTGAGATGAGTAAATCCTCAAATTCCGCGCCAGGATCGTAGTGGCTCAATATAAGTGTTTCGTCGCGCAAGTCGGTCCAGAAGACGGCCTCTCGGTCAGCGAGCCGATGTCCCTCAGGAACCGAGACCAAGATACGCTCGCTCCAGAGTGATAGTTTCTCATCCGCGGGAAACGGAATCGCTCCCGTCATAATGATTGCGTCAAGAGTCCCAGTCCTCAATGCATGTATGAGACGTGTTCGGGAACGCTCGACGGTCGCGAGTTCGATTTCCGGGAAGCGTCTTTTGAATTCGAGCAAACTTGCCCTCAAATTGCCCGCAGACATCGAAGTATAGAAACCGATGGAAAGCTTTCCTCCACCCGCTTCGGCGCTGGGATCCCCCATTGTCGCAAGTACTTCCACTTGCTCCAGGATTAACTTGGCTATGCGAAGGACATTTCGTCCCGTGGACGTGGCCCTAAGTCCTGCGCTTGATCGTATAAAAAGTGTGGCGCCAAGGAGATGTTCGAAGCTTTTGACGGATCGACTTAGCGCGGAATGGCGCACTGCAGTACTTTCCGCAGCTGCACGAAAGCTTCCATGGTCGGCTGCCGCAATGGCGGAGCGCAGATGATGCAGTTCAATTCGAGCCGCTTGGGTAGGCCTCAATGTTCGCGTTGTCTTCCTATGGTTCATGCGATCTATTAACTCCCTCACGGAAAGGAAGGAAAAGACTACTTCGGGTTGCGCGCGGGATGGCGCACTTAGATCAGAATGATCCGGAGATCAAGGGGAGGTGATCGAAAGCGCGCACCAGGCGGACACGGGCGGAGATTTTCGTAAGCATGAAGTGATGCTATGGGGCTCGTAAGGCGCCTAAAGCCCTGGCATTTTCGTTTGGCCCATTAAGGTTGTGCGACCGCGAAGCGGGCTGCCAACGCCAGATTAAGAGCTGATGGCACATTGCGACATCGACACAAGTGATGGTGCCGATGCCGCTTTAATGACGGAGTGCAGAGCTCCGAGAAACTGATCGCCATGGTCTGCGAGTACGTCCGTATGGACTTCCCTGGCTTAGCGGATGGATGCTGGTCAGGCATGGGTCTGAGAATCAGGCGCCACAAAAATGGGCCGTGTCCTCTGGCACTAAATCGGTGTCTTGCTATTGCGCCGGGTGCCCGAGGTGCGAGTGCGTACTGGCGTGGCTCCGCCATCGTCCAAAGTCTTCAGGACATGTTGCCAGAATGACTCGGGGGCCTGCGCCAGGCGAAACTTAGGTCTAAAGACGTGGATATCGATTGGGATATGCCATTCCTGGCCGCCTGCCGCGACTAGGTCACCCGAGGCAAGCTGATCGGCGATCAAGCTTTCGGGCAACCATGCCATGCCTCGGCCGGCCTGCACCATTGTCACCAGTAGCTTGGCCAAATGCGAAGTAAACGTGGTGCGCAGATGCGCCTTCATAGGCGAGGTCGCAAGGACCGCTTCGAGAATCTTTCCCATACCTGATTCCGGACGGAAGCTGAGAAACTGCACCGGCGCATTTTCCGTCCCCGGAAGCTTGAAGCGGGGTTTCCGGCTTCGCCCCGATAGCGGCACCGAAGCGGGGATCAAGCGGTCGTTGCCGACATGAAGCGAGCGGAAATGCGACGGCATCAATGCGGTCGCGGCGGATGGGTGATGGTGACAAAGCAGAAAATGGGCCTCGCCCGCGAGGAGCGTTCGTTCGCAGGCATCCATGTGGTTGGCGACAAGCTGCACATTCGGCACGAACGAAAGCTTGGTTTCGACACGGCGGAGCCAATCCGGAAAAAACGTCAGCGACAGCGCATTGGTTGACGCAAACTTCAGGACGTCCGAAGCGCCGCGGGCCCGCTCCTGGGCTTCGAGGCGCCCGGCGGCAAGCCGGCGCAAAATATCCTTGGCGGTCTGCAGGAAAACCTCGCCGGCCGAGGTCAGACTGACGGTATGCGTGGTTCGGTCGAACAGTGGCGTTCCAGTCCACAATTCAAGCGTTTGGATCCGGCGGCTTAGGGCCGGCTGGGAGGAATTTCTCTGCTCGGCCGCACGCGAAAAGCTGCGCGTGGCGGCGACCGCGATGAAGTCGTGCAGCAAATTTATCTCCATGGACTAACTCCCGGCCAATCGGGCGCGCTTATGCACGTCATGCATAATGATATCAGATCCTGGCATTGGATTTCCAGTATTGCGCGCGGCACGGTCCGAAAAGGGGTAAAGGAGAAAGCTGCGATGACCGCGCGTACGCTCTACGACAAGCTGGTCGATGCGCACGTGGTGCGGAAGCTCGACGATTCTGGCCTCGTGCTGCTTTACGTAGACCGTACGGTGCTCAACGAATACACCAGTCCGCAGGCATTTGCCGGATTGCGCGCAGCAGGACGCAAGGTCTGGAAGCCGTCTGCGGCGCTGATGGTCGTGGATCATGTCAATCCAACCGCCGAGCACCGTACCCGTGACATTGCAGACCACGACGCAGCACGACAAGTCAAATTCTTCGCGGACAATGCCAGGGATTTCGGCATTGAGTATTTCGACATTCTCGATCCGCGCCAGGGCATCGAGCATGTGGTTGCGCCCGAGCAGGGCTTGGTGATGCCGGGCATGGTAGTCGCCGCCGGCGACAGCCACAGTACGGCGTACGGCGCATTCGGCGCGCTCGGCTACGGCATCGGAACCTCGGATATCGAGCACTATCTTGCGACCTCCACGGTCCGCTATCGCCGTCTCAAGACCATGCGGATCGCGTTGACCGGACACGCGCCGCTCGGGGTAACCCCAAAGGATATCGTGATGGACATCGTCCGCCGTATCGGCGCGGACGGCGCCACGGGCTATGCGGTGGAATTCAGTGGTCCTGCTGTGTCCGACATGAGCGTCGAGGGGCGGATCGTGCTGTGTATTATGATTGTGGAAGCGGGGGCGCGGGGCGTCGTGATCGCCCCTGACTGGAAGGTGCTGGAGTATTTGCGGGACCGCCCGCGTTCTCCGAAGGGCGAAATGTGGAAGCGCGCCGCAAAGTGCTGGTTGAACCTAGGCTCCGACCCGGACGCCCGGTTCGATCGCGAGGTAGCGCTCGACGTCGCCGATGTGTCGCCATTGGTGACATGGGGCACCAGCCCGGATCAGGCGATTGCGGTAACCGACAATGTCCCCGATCCCGGGGGCCAGGGCTCACCTGGCCGCAAGGCGGCGGCAGTACGCGCACTTCACTACATGGGCCTGACGCCCGGGACTCCCATACAGTCCGTCGCGATCGATTTCGCGTTCATCGGATCATGCACGAATTCGCGGATCGAAGATCTTCGGGATGCCGCCGAGATTTTCAGGGGCCGTCACGTCGCGCGTGGCGTCCGCGCCATCGTAGTTCCTGGCTCCACGCAGGTCAGGGCACAGGCCGAGGCGGAAGGGATTGCAAAGGTGTTCACCGACGCCGGCGTCGAGTGGCGGCAGTCCGGCTGCTCTATGTGCCTCGCCATGAATGACGATGTGCTGAAGCCGGATGAACGCTGCGCTTCATCCACCAATCGCAACTTCGAAGGCCGTCAGGGGCCGGGGGTGCGAACCCACCTGATGAGCCCGGCCATGGTCGCCGCCGCCGCGGTGACTGGACGCATCACCGATGTGCGCCGGCTGCTTGGGGAGCCGCGCCAATGATCCCGTTCGATCGTGTCACGGGCGCGGCCGCGCCGATGATGGCGCCAAACATCGACACCGACGTGATCATGCCAAAGATGTTCCTCAAGCGCATCGACCGCAGCGGGCTTGGCGAGGGCGCTTTCAACCTGCTTCGCTTCAGGGAGGGAAAACCCAATCCAGATTTTATCCTGAACCGGGAGGGCTACCGCCGGGCGCGCTTCCTGGTCGTTGGCCCGAACTTCGGTTGCGGGTCAAGTCGGGAGCATGCGGTCTGGGGGCTGCAGCAACTCGGCATTCGCGCCCTGATCGGCACTAGCTTTGCGGGCATTTTCAACGACAACTGCGACAATAACGGGCTTCTGACGATCAGTGTCGAAGAGATACTTGCGAATGAACTCGCCTCCATCGTCAGCGAGGCCGCTTGCAACGGTCTCTCGATCGATCTCGCGCAACAATCGATCCAACTCGATCGGGGTGCCCGCAGTATCACCTTCGATATCGAGCAGGCGAAGAAGGAAGCGTTTTTAACGGGCCGCGACTTCGTCGGCTCCACACTGCTATTCGCCCACGACATCCGCTCCTTCGAAGCTCGGCATCGCGCGGCAAATCCTTGGATCTTTGACCGGGATGGCATCTGAAGGTCGCGGACTCTCATGCGGGTGACCAATGATCGCAAATAAAGGAGGAATTCTTGGCTGACACCACATATCGCGTGGCGGACACGGCGGAACAATCGGCGCTCAAAGGAATTGCCGCGATCAGTATCGGCCCGCTGCCGATCGGGATCTATCTGGCTGCGGTATTTGTCTCCGGGGTGGCAGTTTACAACGGAAAATTGCCAAACGACGTGATCGGGGGACTCTCGGTTCTGATGCTGCTCGGGTTTTTGCTGGGCAAGCTGGGGCGAACGATCCCCGTCCTGAAGCAGATTGGCGGCACCGCAATCCTTTGCCTTTTCGTCCCGTCGGCTCTGGTCAATTACGGCCTGATACCGGACGCCGCCTTGAAAGCCATCACGACAACTTTCCGCACGGCCAATTTTCAGTACTTCTTTATCGCTTGCCTGGTCGCAGGCTCGATCCTCGGGATGCCTCATCGCGTGTTGATTCAGGGCTTTATTCGAATGTTCGTCCCGCTTTCGGTCGGCACAGTTGCGGCGGTTTCCGCTGGCATTGCTGTCGGATTACTGTTCGGTCACAGCCCGAAGGACACGTTCTTTTTCATCATAATCCCGATCATCGGCGGCGGCCTCGCTGAAGGTGTGTTGCCCCTTTCCATCGCGTATTCAGAAATATTGCAGCGGCAGCAATCCGAACTGGTCGCGCAAATGGTGCCGGCGGCGCTGCTCGGAAACGTTGTTGCGATTGTCAGTGCCGGGTTGTTAGCACGGCTCGGTGAGAAGCGCCGTGATCTTAGTGGTCGAGGAACGCTGGTCAAGACCGGGGACGACGACCTTCTCGGGGAGGCGCAGCCGGATCGTCCAATCGATCTCTCTCTGCTCGGCGCGGGTATCGTGTTGTCGTGCGGCTTGTTTGTTTTTGGCGTCATTTTGGCCCCCTACGCGGGCATCCCTGGGCCGATCATGATGATTATTGCTGCCATTGTCCTGAAGCTGACCCGGATATTGCCGAACGAGATGGAACTTGGCGCCTATCAAATCAACAAGTTCATGTCGACAAACCTGACGTTCGCAATCTTGGTCGCGATGGGAACGCTACTCGTCTCTTGGCAACAGCTCATCGCATCGTTCAATCCCGGATATATCGGGATTTGCACGGCGACCGTTCTGACGATGATCTTGTCTGGCTTCTTCGTCGGCAAATGGTTGAACATGTACCCGGTGGAGGCGGCGATCGTGACCGCGTGCCATTCGGGACTTGGCGGCACTGGAGATGTCGCGATCCTCGGCGCAGCCGATCGAATGAACCTGATGGCATTCGCTCAGATTGCCACACGTGTCGGAGGAGCAATCATGATCGTTGTGGCGACACTATTGATGAAGTGGATGTTCTGACCTCTCCCTGTGACTGGCGGCGCTCGGCATACCACGCTGAGCGCCGCCGCTTTTCTGCTGGTCGGCTCGCGGTCGGGTCATAGCTAGTCCATCATGCCCGGAGCCAAGGAGCCGTTACTTGCAGGTTTCTACTTGAGTGCATCATTGTCGCACTTAGGAAAACAATGCCCCGAACTGCTTTCCCATACGAAGGTCGAAAGTACAGATGAGGCGATAGCCAGCGGCCCAAGTTTCTCGTTCAGCGTGGAAACCTTACGAGCCTCTTCATCGGCCCGGCAGGAAAGCAAACGCGGAACGCCCGTGAACAGATGTAGTGCCGATTGATTTCTCTTCCGCACATGCCTTCGTTTCCCTCTCAACATTGCATTGGAAATGCTGGGATATTCTGTCTCGGGTTAAGCCCGTAACAGTCTAGGAACACGAACCCTCGACCAGCATTCCTACCCGGCGTGCCCCCAAAGGTCTTGGCGAGCGTGGGGCTCCTGGTGCGTGGACGATCGCTATCCCGCGTTGGCCTTCAACCCCGCGGCCTGGATGCCGGCCAAGGCGCACGCCTCGTCATTGTCGGAGGTGTCGCCGGAGACGCCGACGGCGCCGAGCAGCGTCGTGCCGTCCATGATCAGCACGCCGCCGGGCACCGGCACCAGCGCGCCCTTGGCCATGGTGTTCACGGCGTCGATGAAATAGGCCTGCTCCTGCGCGCGCTGGAAGAGGGCGCGTGAGCCCATGCCCAATGCGAGCGCGCCGTAGGCCTTGCCGTGCGCGATCTCGGCGCGCATCAGGCTGGTGCCGTCCTGCGCCGCGGCGATCTTGAGCACCCCGCGGGCGTCCAGGATGGTGACGACCAGCGGCTTCAGCTTCAGCTCCGCGGATTTCGCGAAGGCAGCGTCGAGGATCTTGCGGGCGATGTCGAGGGTGAGGTCAGCCACGATTGGTTTCCTTTGCACTTGGAGGGGTTGTGGATTGGGTTTCGGCACGAGCGAGGCTCATCGCCAGCACGTGTGCGACGTGAAGCGCCTCGCGCTGGGCGCCGTCGTGGATCTGGTGCCGGCAGGAGGTGCCGTCGGCAACGACGAGCGTATTCTGGTCCGCGCGTCGCACGGCGGGTAGCAGCGAGAGCTCGGCCATCTCGATCGAGGCATCGTAGGTGTCCGCGCCATAACCGAAAGCGCCGGCCATGCCGCAGCAGCTCGACTCGATGGTCTCGACCTCAAGGCCGGGAACGAGGCGCAGCACCTGCTCGACGGGTTTGAACGCGCCGAAGGATTTCTGATGGCAATGGCCGTGCACCAGTGCTTTGTCGGTAACGGTGCCGAGCGGCAATTGCAGCCGGCCGGCCTCGGCCTCGCGCACCAGGAATTCCTCGAAGGTCAGCGCGTGGGCGCCGACGGCCTGGGCGTCGTCGTCCTTGCGCAGCGAGGCAAGTTCGTCGCGCAGCGTCAAAAGGCAGCTTGGCTCGAGCCCGACAATCGGCACGCCGCGCGCGGCAAAGGGCGCGAATGCGGCGACGAGACGATCGAGCTCGGATTTGGCTTCGTCGACGAGGCCCGCTGACAGGAAGGTGCGGCCGCAGCACAGCGGACGGCGGCCGCTTGCGGGTTTCGGCAGATGCACGCGATAGCCGCCGGCTGCGAGCACGCGCAACGCGGCCTCAAGGTTTTCGCGCTCATAGATGCGGTTGAAGGTGTCGGCCAACAGCACGACCTCGCGGCCAGTTTCCGGCCCGACCGCTTCGGCCGGCGGCACGAACACGTCGCTGCGGAACGCGGGGAGCGCGCGGCGCGCGCTGATGCCGGCAAAGCGCTCGAACAGCTTTCGCAGCAGCGGGCTGCGGTTGCGCAAATTTGCCAGCGGCGCGAAGCGCGACGCGAGGCCGGCATAG
Source organism: Bradyrhizobium sp. WSM4872 (assembly GCF_055811715.1). Taxonomy (NCBI): domain Bacteria; kingdom Pseudomonadati; phylum Pseudomonadota; class Alphaproteobacteria; order Hyphomicrobiales; family Nitrobacteraceae; genus Bradyrhizobium; species Bradyrhizobium sp. WSM4872. Next base: position 58,657 of record NZ_JBVVPT010000002.1, read on the forward strand.
CGCGGGAGGTAGCCGACGAGGCGATCGCGCAGCGTCAGGCCATGCGAGGCCGCGCGCGCGGCCAGAACCTCGATCTTCATCTTGGCCATGTCGACGCCGGTTGGGCATTCGTGGCGGCAGGCCTTGCAGGAGACGCAGAGTTTCAGCGTCTCCATCATCTCGTCGGAGGAAAGTGCGCCCGCGCCGAGCTGGCCGGAGATCGCGAGCCGCAGCGTGTTGGCGCGGCCTCGCGTCACGTCCTTCTCGTTGCGCGTCGCGCGGTAGGACGGGCACATCACGCCGCCCTCGAGCTTGCGGCAGGCGCCGTTGTTGTTGCACATCTCGACCGCGCCCTGAAAGCCGCCACCGGCCCCGGGATAAGCCGACCAGTCGAGTTTTGTCTTGAGCTCAGCGACGCGATACTCGGGCTTGAAGCGGAATAGCGAACGATCGTCCATCTTCGGTGCGTCGACGATCTTGCCGGGGTTGAGCACGCCCTCGGGATCGAAGCGCTGCTTCACCTCGCGGAAGTCCGCGACGAGGCGCTCGCCGAACATCGTTGCGTGGAATTCGGAGCGCACCAGGCCGTCGCCGTGCTCGCCGGAATGCGAGCCCTTGTACTCGCGCACCAGCTCGAAGGCTTCCTCGGCGATAGCCCGCATCGCCTTGACGTCTTTCTCCAGCTTCAAATTCAGCACGGGCCGCACATGCAGGCAGCCTTCGGAGGCGTGAGCATACATCGTGCCGCTGGTGCCGTGCTTGGCGAACACCTCGCTCAGCCGCGCGGTGTAGTCGGCCAGATGCGGCAGCGGCACGGCGCAGTCCTCGACGAAGGAGACCGGCTTTCCTTCCTGCTTCATCGACATCATGACGTTGAGACCGGCAGCGCGGAAATCGGCGATCCCGCTCTGCAGCGCGGGCTCGGTGATGTCCACCACGCCGCCCCATTTGCGCTTGTCGTTGTTCCAGCCGAAGCCGAGATCGCACATGAGCTCGCCGAGCTGCTTCAGGCGCACGAAATTGTCCGCCTGATCCTCCTCGGCGAACTCGACCACGAGCACCGCATCCGGATCGCCCTTGATCGCGGTGGAGATGATCGGCCGGAACATCGCGATGTCGCGGCCGAGCGCAAGCATGGTGCGGTCGACCAGCTCGACCGCGATCGGCTTGAGCTTGACCAGATGCTGGGCCGCATTCATCGCCTCGTAAAAACTGCCGAAATGACAGATGCCGAGCGCCTTGTTGCGGATCACAGGCCACAGCTTCAGCTCGACCTTGGTGGTGAAGGCAAGCGTGCCCTCGGAGCCCACCAGCAGATGCGCCATGTTGTTGCGTGCATTGCGCGGCACCAGCGCATCGAGATTGTAGCCGCCGACACGGCGCTGCACTTTTGGAAAGCGCGCGGCGATCTCCCCGGCCTCGCGGGCGCCGAGATCGAGCATGTCGCGGAACAGGTCGCGCGCGCTGTCGTTCGCGTCGAGATCGGAGAGATCGCGCGACACCTCGCCGAAGCGGCTCAGCGTGCCGTCGGCGAGCGCGGCCTCCATCGACAGCGTGTTGTCGCGCATGGTGCCGTAGCGCAAGCTGCGGCCGCCGCAGGAATTGTTGCCCGCCATGCCGCCGATGGTGGCGCGCGACGCCGTCGAGACATCGACCGGAAACCAGAGGCCGTGTTTCTTCAATTGGCGGTTGAGGTCATCGAGCACGATGCCGGGCTCGACCACGCAGGCGCGCCCTTCGACGTCGAGCGACAGGATCCGGTTCAGGTGCTTCGAAAGATCGACCACGAGGCCGTCATTGACGGTCTGGCCGCATTGCGAGGTGCCACCGCCGCGCGGGGTGACCTTCCGTCCGTCGTCCCGGGCGATCGCCAGCGCCAGCAAGGCCTCGTCCATGGTCCTGGGCACGACCACGCCCGCGGGCACGATCTGATAGAACGAGGCGTCGGTGGCGTAACGGCCGCGGCTGAAGCGATCGAACAGGACGTCGCCGGTCATTTCCGCGCGCAGGCGCCGTTCGAGCGAGGAGGCGTTTGTCATCCCTGGTCCCGGACTGATCCAGCGAGGCGCACGGCCGGGCTGGAGTATTCATTCCTATTTCTGATCGATTATATTATGAATTCAAAATGAGCAAGCCGGCTATCCTCAAAGGGAGGCCGGAGCGTCCGCTGGGGGCTCGGTCAGGTGCTCGAGCGCGGCCGTCCGCTTGTTGCGCAGGTGCTGGAACAGGATGTCGCTGAGCTCGCTCGCGGCACGGCGGCGCAGCGCATCGAGGATGGCTTCGTGCTCTCGCATCGCTTCCGCCCAGCGCTGCCGCTTGCGGGCGAAATTGGCGGAGTAGCGGACGCGGCGGATGCGGCCTGCAAAGTTGGCGTAGGCGGTCTTCAGCGTCTCGTTGCGCGCGGCCGCGACGATGCTTTCGTGGATGCGCTGGTTGGTCTGGAAATAGCCGTGCATGTCGCGATGCAGATAGTGGCCGTACATCTCGTAGTGCAGCTGCTCGATCGCGGTGATTTCCGCATCCGTAATGGCTTCGCAGGCCAGGCGCCCGGCAAGGCTCTCCAGCCCCGCCATCACGTCGAACAACTCCTCGAGGTCGCGCTGGCTGAGCTGGCGGACCCGTGCGCCGCGGTTGGGGAGCAGCTCGATCAGGCCCTCGGCGGCGAGCACTTTCAAGGCCTCGCGCAGCGGCGTGCGGGAGATGCCGAACATCTCGCAGAGCTGCCGTTCGGGAACGCGCGCGCCGTCGGGAATGTTGCCCTCGACCACGTAGTCGCGCAGCCGCAGCAGGATCTCGCCGTGAAGCGAGGCCTCCTGGCGGTCGCCGCCATTTGCGGCGGGCGGGGCAATCGGAACCCCGGTGTCGGGAATCGTGGATTTCATTTGCAGCACAGTAGTTCGCCTGTTTGGTCGCGTCGATGTCCACAATCGAATACCAAAAATCGGTTGAAAGTACAAAAAATGAATGCAAAATAGGAGGGCCAGCCAAAATCCGCCGACAGGGAGGTTTTCATGCATCAGGGACGCCATTTCCTTCAGATTCCGGGCCCGAGCCCGGTCCCCGAGCGCGTCCTGCGCGCCATGGACATGCCTGTCATCGACCACCGGAGCGCGGAATTCGGCGAGCTTGGCCGCGCCGTGCTCGAAGGCAGCCAGAAAATCTTCCAGACCGCCGGCCCGGTGGTGATCTTCCCCTCGTCGGGGACCGGCGCCTGGGAGGCCGCGATCGTCAACACGCTGTCGCCGGGCGACAAGGTGCTGATGGTCGAGACCGGCCATTTCGCCACCCTTTGGCGTCAAATGGCGGGACGGTTCGGCATCGAGGTCGATTTCGTTCCTGGCGACTGGCGCCGCGGCGCCGATCCGGCCGTGATCGAGGCGAGACTCACTGACGACACCGCGCGCGCGATCAAGGCCGTGATGGTCGTGCACAACGAGACCTCCACCGGGGCCACCAGCCGCATCGCCGAGATTCGCCCCGCGATCGATCGCACCGGCCATCCGGCGCTGCTGATGGTCGACACCATCTCCTCGCTCGGCTCGGTCGACTACCGCCACGACGAATGGAAGGTCGATGTCAGCGTCAGCTGCTCGCAGAAGGGTTTCATGCTGCCGCCCGGCCTCGGCTTCAACGCGATCTCTGAGAAGGCGCGCGCTGCGGCGAAGACCAACAGGATGCCGCGCTCCTATTTCGACTGGGAGGAGATGCTTAAGCCCAATGCAAACGGCTTCTTCCCCTACACGCCGGCGACCAACCTGCTCTACGGCCTGCGCGAGGCGATTGCGATGCTGCTCGAAGAAGGGCTCGACGACGTTTTCGCGCGGCATCAGCGGCTGGCTGTTGCGACCCGGGCCGCCGTCAATCATTGGGGCCTCGAGATCCTCTGCCAGGAGCCGTCGGAATTTTCGCCGGTGCTCACGGCAGTGCTGATGCCGCCGGGGCATGACGCCGATCAGTTCCGCAAGATCGTGTTGGACAATTACAACATGTCGCTCGGCTCGGGCCTGTCGAAGGTCGCCGGCAAAGTCTTCCGCATCGGCCATCTCGGCGAATGCAATGCGCTGACGCTGCTCGGCGCGCTCACCGGTGTGGAGATGGGCTTGTCGGTCGCGGGCGTGCCGCACCGCTCCGGTGGCGTCGACGCTGCGATGAAGCTGCTGGAGCAGCGCCCGCAGGGCAACGCGTCGCCGCATCTGAAAGTGGTCGGCACTTAAACCGCGCGGGGACACGCGGGCGACAACCACTAAAAAAGATAAACACGGAGGGGTGGAGATGAAAATTCGGTTCAAGGCCACGCATGTCGTGCTGGCGATGCTCTGCGCGATGTACTTCATCACCTATGTCGACCGGGTGAACATCGGCACCGCGGCGAGCGAGATCCAGAAGGAGCTCGGTCTGTCGAACACCCAGCTCGGCCTCGTCTTCTCCGCCTTCGCCTATCCCTATCTGCTGTTCCAGGTGATCGGGGGCTGGGTCGGCGATCGCTTCGGGCCCCGCAGGACGCTGTTCTGGTGCGGCATGATCTGGGCGGTGGCGACCATCTCGACCGGCTTCGTGCATGGCCTCGCCGCGCTGTTCATCGCCCGTTTTGCGCTCGGCTTCGGTGAGGGCGCGACCTTTCCTACCGCGACGCGTGCGATGCAATACTGGACGCCGGCGAACCGCCGCGGTTTTGCGCAAGGGCTGACCCATTCCTTCGCCCGGCTCGGCAATGCGGTGACGCCGCCGGTGGTGGCGCTGCTGATCCTGTGGCTGACGTGGCGCGGCGCATTCGTCGTGCTCGGCTTCGTCAGTCTCGTCTGGGGCGTCGTCTGGGTCTGGTACTTCCGCAACGAGCCGAAGGAGCACGCCTCCATCACGGAGGCCGAGCTCGCCGCACTGCCGCCGCGCGCAACCGGCGAGCGGCCGAGCGTGCCCTGGGGCCCGCTATTGGGGCGGATGTGGCCGGTGACGCTGACCTATTTCTGCTACGGCTGGTGCCTGTGGCTCTATCTCAACTGGCTGCCGCTGTTCTTCAAGAACAACTACAATCTCGACATCAAGAATTCGGCACTGTTCGCCTCGGGCGTGTTCTTCGCGGGCGTGATCGGCGACAGCGTCGGCGGCGTGCTCTCGGACAAGATCCTCGACCGCACCGGCAATGTCCGGCTGGCGCGGCTGAGCGTCACCGTTGCGGGGTTTGCGGGGGCGCTGCTCTCGCTGTTTCCGATCCTGTTCGTCCACGACATCACGATCGTCGCGCTGTGCCTGTCGGCCGGCTTCTTCTGCGCTGAGCTGGTGATCGGACCGATGTGGTCGATCCCGATGGACATCGCCCCGAAACATTCCGGGACCGCCTCGGGACTCATGAACACCGGCTCGGCCTTCGCCGCCATCGTATCTCCGCTGGTCGCGGGCTTCGTGATCGACGCGACCGGCAATTGGTACCTGCCGTTCCTGATGTCGATGGGCCTGTTGCTGCTCGGCGGCTTTTCCGCCTTCCTGATGCATCCGGAGCGTCCGTTCACGGAGGTCGAGGGGGGCCTGCCGTCCGGCAAGGTGGTGGCCGCGGAGTAGGGGGCGGTCGCCCGCCGGTTATGCATGGGAGGCGCCTTTAGGAGAGGGGACAAGCCGGTCAAATGGTGCTATTCGGCGGCCATCAAAATCAAGGCAAGACCGGGAAGGACGCCGATGACCGTGCATACTGGAAGGCATTTCCTACAGATTCCAGGACCGACCAACGTGCCCGACCGGGTGCTGCGCGCGATGGACATGCCGACGCTGGACCATCGCGGTCCGGAGTTCGCCGAGCTCGGTTTCGCCGTCCTCGCCGGCATGCAGCGGGTGTTCCGCACCAAGCAGCCTGTGATCATCTTCCCCTCGTCCGGCACCGGCGCCTGGGAAGCTGCGATGGTCAACGTGCTCGCGCCCGGTGACAAGGTGCTGATGTGCGAGACCGGCCAGTTCGCCGTGCTGTGGCGCGGCATCGCCGACAAGTTCAAGCTCGATGTCGACTTCATCCCGAGCGACTGGCGCCATGGCGCCGACCTCGCCGAGATCGAGAAGCGCTTGGCCAGCGACAAGCCGCACACCATCAAGGCGGTCTGCGTCGTCCACAACGAGACCTCGACCGGCTGCGTGACGCCGCCGCTGGAGGTGCGCAAGCTGCTCGACCGGATCAAACATCCCGCGCTGCTGATGGTCGATACCATCTCCGGGCTCGGCTCGATGGAGTACGAGCACGATGCCTGGGGCATCGACGTCTCGGTCGCCGGCTCGCAGAAGGGCCTGATGTTGCCGCCGGGCCTCGGCTTCAATGCCGTCTCGGAGAAGGCGCTCGCGGTGGCCAAGGCCAACCCCGGCATGCGCTCCTATTGGGATTGGCAGGAGGTCATCTCCTTCAACAAGCTCGGCACCTTCCCCTATACGCCCGCGACCAATCTGCTCTACGGCCTGCGCGAAGCGGTCAAGATGCTGGAAGAAGAGGGGCTCGAGAACGTCTGGACCCGCCACAAGCGCCACAGCGCGGCGACGCGTGCCGCGATCAAGGTCTGGGGCCTGGAGACGCAATGCGCCGATCCTGCCGCGCATTCGCCGGCGCTGACCGGCGTGCGCGTGCCTGATGGCCATGACGCCGATGCCTTCCGTAAGGTGGTGCTGGAAAACTTCGACATGTCGCTCGGCACCGGCCTGAACAAGGTCAAAGGCAAGGTGTTCCGCATCGGCCATATCGGTCATTTCAACGATCTCATGCTGATGGGCACGCTCGCCGGCGTCGAGATGGGCCTCGATCTTGCCAAGATCCCGCACCGGAGCGGCGGCGTGTTGGCGGCCATGGACGTCCTGAAGGGACGCGACGCGGTGCCGATGACCAAGGCTCAGGTGGCCTGAACTAACCTAGAGAAAAGAGAGCGCGCGATGAACGCACCGACGACCACCAACGAAGACCTGCTCTACTCCGTCACGGACGGCATCGCGCGGATCACCTTCAACCGCCCGCAGGCGCGCAACGCACTGACCTTCGCCATGTACGAGCGCATGGCGGAGATCTGCCAGGAGATCAACGCCGACAGCTCGATCAAGGCGCTGATCCTGACCGGCGCCGGCGACAAGGCGTTTGCCTCCGGCACCGACATTTCTCAATTCCGTGCGTTCAAAACCGCGCAGGATGCGCTCGACTACGAGGCCCGCATCGACCGCGTGCTCGGCACGCTGGAGCAGTGCCGCGTGCCCGTGATCGCGGCGATCGCGGGGGCCTGCACCGGTGGCGGCGCCGGAATTGCGGCTTGTTGCGACCTCCGCATCGGGACTGAAACGACGCGGATCGGGTTTCCGATCGCGCGCACGCTCGGCAACTGCCTGTCGATGTCGAACATCAGCCGCGTCGTCTCGCTGGTCGGCCCCGCCCGCACCAAGGATCTGATCTTCAAGGCGCGCCTTGTCGAGGCGCCGGAAGCACTGGCCCTCGGCCTCCTCAACGAAATCGTCCCTGATGTCGAGACGCTGCAGCGCCGCGCCAACGAGACCGCCAGGCTCGTGGCGAGCCACGCCCCGCTGACGCTTGAAGCGACCAAGGAGGCAGTGCGTCGCATCCGCCGCACGCTGTCGCGCGAAGAGGGCGAGGATCTGATCCTCAAGGCCTATATGAGCGAAGATTTCCGCGAGGGAATGGACGCCTTCCTCAACAAGCGCACGCCGAACTGGACGGGCAAGTAGCGCGGCCTCTGCCGATTGCGCCGTGCAACTATCAACTGGTTCCGGAATCGCAATTGCGCGCTTCTCCCTTTATGCGAAGCCGGCATGCCGTTCCTGTTCGTCGACCAGCTCGACGTCCAGGTGCCGCAGACCACGGCGGAGTCATGCGGCCAGCGGCCGCGTCAGGGTGATTTTGGGCGTCTCCGGCCAATGGCAGGCGCGGAAGTAGGGCGGCCTCGTCAACTCACGACGTCGGCTCACCAAGCGTACCTGAACACGCCCTTGCCGGAATAGCTGGCGAGGTTGCCCGAGAACTCGCCGTCGAAGGTACCGGCGATGGAGAAGCCGCTCAGCCATTTCATCTCGGCGTTGGCGCTGACGAGTGCGGAGTCGGCGTCGACCCGGGCGCCGTTCACGACGAAGCTGGTGCCCGGCAGGGTCTGGAACAGCGCAGTGACGGCGCGGCCCGGATTGTAGTCGTGCGCCCAGGCGGCGCGACCGCGCAGCGTCAGGACGCCGTTCTGCATCGCGTACGACTTGTCGGTGCGCAGGCCGAGCTCGGAGCGGGTGTCGGTCAGCGATTGCGAGGCATAATTCAACGCGAACAGTCCGCCGCCGTTGAGGCTGACTTCGGAGTAGTTGGGCAGGTTGACATTCGTGACCTGCGCCGCCGCATAGGGGGTGAGGCCGATCATCGGCGTGGCGAAGCGGTAGCCGCCCTCGAAGCGGGCCGAGAAGGTGTCGGCCTTGAAGCGGCCCTGCAGCTGGTCGATGCCGCCGGGGGCCACGGTGCGGTTGGTCGTCACGTCGTGCCAGCCATAGGCGAGCGCGGCGGAAATATAGGCCGGTCCGAAATTGTGCCGGCCGTAGACGCCGGCCTGGAACAGGTCTGCTGAGCCCGAGCCCATAGCATTGGCGAGCGAGTAGTTCAGTCCGCCTCCGCCGAGCGCGAAGCCGACCAGCGTGTCCACCGAGATCCTGTAGTCGGCTCCGGCCGCGCCGCCCCAGACCCGTGCGGTCAGGTCTTGGGAGCCGACCGGCGCATTGCCGCCGACTTGTGCCGAGCCGCCGTAGCCGGCAGTCCAGAGGCTCCACCGGCTGGCAGGCCGCGAGGCGAGCAGCGGCGCCTTGGTCGCCATCGCATAAGCCTCGCGCTCGCGCGCGTTAGCCGGGCGCATGGACGCATAGGCGGCCGCATCGTCGCTCTCGGCGAATTGCGCGACGCTGCCCGCCTTGGCAAAACCGCCCGAGCGGCCGATGACGGTGGGGTCGAGCATCAAATTGAGGAACTGCCCGTCGGCATTGATCGCGGACTGGATGATGCCGGTGCCGAGTTCGCCCGAGGCCGTCGTCAGTCCGGCCGGCGTCAGCGCAGCGAAGGCTGCCGGAATGCCGCCGGTCGAGTTGAAGAAGCTGGTCAGCGTGTTCGCAACGTTTTGCTGGTTGACGGTGAGGCCGCCGCCGCTGGGCGCGAAGTTGACCCCGATGTTGAGGAACACATTGTTGATGCCGTAGCTCAGCGATGCGTTGATCGTCGGCATGTTGGAGACGACGGCTGGGTTGAAGGTGGTGCCGCCAAAACCGCCGGTCGCCGACACGATCGTGTACTGCTTCTTGATCCTGCCCGAGGCGAACATCGCGCTCACCGTCGCGTTGCCGAGCGTGGCCGTGCCGTTGACATTGGCGAGGCTGGCATTGCTGGAGGAGACCTGCACGAGATAGGTCGAGGCGGCCGTGAAGCTCAGCGGTCCGTTGATCGTCAGCGGACCGAACGTGCTCGCTGTGCTGCCTGGGGCGAGCGTGCCGCCATTGACCGCAACGCCAGCGACCGTGCCGCTTCCGGCGAGTGTGCCGCCCGTGTTGACGGTGGTCGGGCTCAGCATCGACCCGTCGACGACCAGCGTGCCGCCATTCACGGTTGTGGGCCCGGTATAGGTGTTAGCGCCGGACAGCGTCTGCTTCCCGCCGGCGATCGTCAGCCCGCCGCCCGCGCCGCCATCATCGATCACGCCCGCGAAATTGCCGATGCCGTTGCTGATCGTCAGCGTGTTGGCCCCGATGTTGACGTTACCGGAGCCCGCCAGCGACTTGATCGAGGTGCCGGCGCTCAGGGCCGAGATGTCGAAGAAGCCGTTGGCGATGACATTGCGCGAGGTCGCGATGCTGCCGTCGCTGCCGCCGAAATTGATGAGATCGAGCTCGCCCCCGCTCGCGATGGTCGTGGTGCCGGTATAGGCGTTAGTGCCGTAGAGCTGCTGGGTGGCGCCGCTGGCGATCACGACGTTGCCACCGGTGCCGCCCGCAATGCCGCCGTCCTGAATGACGCCGCCGAAGAAGCTGCCACTGGTGATCGTCAGTGTCTTCGATCCAAGTGCGACGATGCCGCCAGCGGTCAACGAGAACAGAGCGTTCAGCGACGTGCCGGAGGTTGTTTGCGAGATGTCGAACGTGCCGCCTGCGCCGGGCGTAAACGTGACGCTCGCCGAGTTCGCAATCGATCCGCTGCCTTTCAGCGCTAACGTCGCGCCGGCATCGATCTGCGTCGTATTGGAGTAAGTGTTCACACCGGAGAGGGTCTGCGTTCCACCGCCGACTTCAAATCCACCGGTGCCCTGAATCGCACCCGCGAACTCGGTCGAGCCGTTAGTGATGAACAGCCCCTTGCCGCCCATGTTGAGGACGCCGCTCGAGCTGCCGGCGAGCGTCGTGATCGCGGCGGATGACGGGGTAATCGCCGAGATATCGAGCGTCGCATTCACCGTGACGACGCTGGAGCTCGCGATGCTGCCGAAGCCGGAGATCGCAAGCGTTCCCGCCGAGATCGTCGTCGCGCCGGTGTAGCTGTTGAGGCCGGTCAGCGTCAGCGTGCCGGTGCCGACCTTGGTCAGTCCGCCGCCGTTGCCGGAGATCACGCCGTCGACCTGGGTCGAGGTGTTGAGGCTGCCTGTGGTGAGGGTCTTGGCGCCGAGCACGTAATTGCCGGCGCCTTCGATCGAGCCCGCGGTCATGCCGGTGCTGGTCAGCCCGGAAATGTCGACCGTGCCTCCGGCATTGTTAACGAAACGGGCGCTGCCGCCCGTGCTGGAGCCGTCGAAGTTCACCGTTCCGTCGTTGGTGATGGTCGAATTGGCGGCCGTGGTGGTGTTGTGGAAGCTCAGCGTCGCCGAAGCGAGGTCGTTGATCGTGGCGCCGCCAGCGGAAGCGCTGGTGAAGAAATCGATCTGGCCGCCAGCGTCGTTCGTGATGATGACGGCTCCGGCCCCGATACCGCCGCGCGCGGTGCTGCTGTTCTGGAACACCAGATTGTTGCCGGAGGTGACTTCGAAATTCTGCGTCGCCCCGGAATTGTTGACAATGCCTGCCGCGTTGACGGTGAGCGGCTTGCCGATCGTGATGGAGTAGGCCTGCGCGACGCTCGTGAACTGGACCGTGCCAATGACGACGACGCCGTTGTTGTTGTCGACGGCCGTGCTTCCAGTGTTGGTGAACGTTGCGGTTCCGTCCGGCACGACCGGGTTGGTCGACCAGTTTGTGCCATTCGTCCAGTCGCTGCTGCCGCCGGCCCAGGTGCCGTCGACGGCTCGTGCGCCGACGGCGCCGAGTGCAGTGGTCGTCAGCAGGGTCGCCAAGGAGTGGCGCACGACGGATCGCAGCCCGTATCCGATCCGCCCACTTGCCATCGGTCCGGCCATCCAATCTTCTCAATCAAAAATGAAATCATCGCGAGCACGCAACCGTGACCCGTACGGATGCCCGGCACCTCTGACATGATCTCATGGCGCCGCAACGGCCTGCAATGAATGCCCATCCATTTGCGCCGGGTTCGGGCCCGTTCCGCTTTGCATTTTCAGCCATCGTGGCCATTAGGCAACATATCCATGTCGCTCGCCACGCGCTCACGGTGGAAACGACAGGATCAGCGGTGCGCCATATCCGCCGCAGACGGTCGCGCGAGGAAGGCGAGGACCTGATCCTCAAGGCCTGTATGAACGAAGATTTCCGCGAGGGAATGGACGCCTTCCTCAACAGGCGCACGCCGAACCGGAAGGGCAAGTAGTTGCCGGCCGAAGCCAGCTCCGATTGAAGCACGAGCGAAGGCGCGTAGCTGGTCCATCGCAGCAGTCATGGCTGGCGGCGAGCACCAGCATGCCATCAGGCTGCGTTCAATTTACCGGAGAGTATTGCTGCTGTTCACAATGTTCCATAATCACTGATTGTCTGAAATCCTTGTAAGTGTCGTCGAAGAACACGGAATAGGTGAGGCTGGGCTGGCGAGACCTGACTTCCCTCAGACAAACTAAATATCCGCCCGGACCATGTTCGGCCCGTCGCAACGAAGAGATCTCGACCGGGGCTGTCAGCTTGGCCTCCGTCATGACATTCCGAACGCCTTTTTGAATAGCATCCTGAGTGGGCGGTCCCTCTGATCGAACGGGGGATGGTGTAGGCAGGGATGTGTCCGGCCAAATTGAAGAGCAGGCCGACAGGAGCAAACAGAGTACAGGAACATAACGCATCACTGAGACCGACAGCTCCGAAGCTCCTCGTGACACCGATCTACCTATGTTGCACGGGTGTATTGTTCGACTCGCGCGCATTTGAGATCATAGCAGGAACGCAGCAAGGATAACCATGGGAACTTTGATGAGGTACGAAGGCTGGCTCATCCAAGGTCTCTCTCTAGTAAAAGAAAAACATCTGCTCCGGAAGTTTCGTCAGCCCGGCATAGTCATTGCCATCCCATGGAGCGATGTTGAGCTTGAGCAAGCGAATTGAGCACCTCAAACACGAGTGATGTTTCGGTCGGAAAGATCGGTACGCAAGACTGCAAGCGTTGCCCTCACAATGACAGACGGCAGAATCCGCTGTGAGTAGTATCGACCAGCTGCCCGTCGCTGATCACCGCCTCAAGTCGGCGCACCATGTCCACGTAGGTGAGGTCGTGCCATCCTGGCAGGAACAATCCCGCCAAGCAAACGATTGGAGAGACTCAGGGCAACGATGATGCAGCCGGCCTGCAAAAAAGCGCGGGCGCCTTTGCGCTTGCGATCAATCTCATTCCAAAGTCATAAGCGGCGCGGCGCCCGGCGGCTTGAACTGGCCGGCATTCGCCCGCACAATGCAATCCGCCTTTACTTCACGAATGCCTATTCGAACAAGAAGATGGCAAGATTTGGGGAAGATGCGCGTGGGACATGGAATCAAGGCCGCGATTACTCTGGGGGCCGCGCTTTGCTGTACGCCAGCCTTTGCCGGCTGGGAGCCGGCCAAACCGGTCGAGATCGTGGTCGCGGCGGGCGCGGGCGGCGCCTCCGACCAGATGGCGCGGATGATGCAGGCCGCCATCCAGAAGAACAATCTGATGAAGCAGCCGATTGTGGTCTCGCTCAAGGGCGGGGCTTCCGGCGCCGAAGCGCTGATGTACATGAAATCCAGCGAGGGCGACCCGAACAAGGTGCTGATCGCCTATTCGCTGATCTACATGCTGCCGCTGTCGGCGAAGATCCCGTTCAACTGGCGTGAGCTGACCCCGGTTTCGGTGATAGCGCTCGACCAGTTCGTGCTGTGGGACAACAGCGCGGGTCCCAAGACGGTGAAGGAATTCGTCGCAGCCGCAAAGGCGGCGAGCGCGCCGTTCAAGATGGGCGGCACCGGCTCCAAGCGCGAGGATCACGTGCTGACCGTGTTCCTCGAGCAGAAGACCGGCGCGAAATTCTCCTATCTGCCCTACAAGTCCGGCGGCGAGGCCGCGACCCAGCTCGTCGGCAACCACACCGAATCCAACGTCAACAATCCATCCGAAAATCTCGAGGTCTGGCGCGCGGGCCAGGTGCGTCCGCTCTGCGTGTTCGACAAGGAGCGAATCTCCTACACCAGCAAGGTGACGGAGACGCAGTCCTGGGCCGACATCCCGACCTGCAAGGAGGAGGGCGTCGATGTGCAGTATCTGATGCTGCGCGCGATGTTCCTGCCCGGCAAGGTCACCGCGGAACAGCAGGCGTTCTACGTCGAGCTGTTCCACAAGGTGACGCAGACCGCGGAATACAAGGACTACATGGAAAAGCAGGCGCTGAAGCCGATCTTCCTCACCGGCAAGGACATGGTGCAATTCCTCGAGGAGGACGATGCAGTCAACAAGTCGCTGATGACGGAAGCCGGATTCGTCGCGAAGTAGCCGTCTCTTCTCCCTCGCCCCGTTCTTTCGGAGACGCGACGAGCTTTGCTCGCGATGGGAGGTTGGGGTGAGGGCTCTCTCCGCTAGTCCAACTTTCGCCGTCCCCGTTGAGACTTCCCGCCCCCCCCTCTCTCCGCAAGCGGGGAGAGGGGGAATTGAACTTACTCCGTCCCAAACGGCTCATGCCCCAAATCGATCTTGAAATCGTCGTCGACGATCCGACCGCGCCCGAAGACGACTCGCCTTCCGTCGTCTACTCCGGCACGATCGAGATATTCGTCTGTCTCCTGTTGCTCGCGCTGGCCGCGACGCTCGGCTACGACAATTGGCGCACCGGCGCCTCCTGGGATTCGACCGGGCCGGAGCCCGGCTATTTCCCGTTCTACCTCTCCGTCATTCTCGGTGGTGCCAGCCTCTACGGCCTGATCGTGGCGCTGGTCGCGCACCGCGCGGCACCCGAAACCTTCGTTACGCGCGCGCAAGCCCGCCGCGTGATGGCCGTGTTCGGGCCGACGCTGCTGTTCTGCCTGGCGACGCAGTTTCTCGGCCTCTATGTCGCGAGCTTCCTCCTGATCGCCAGCTTCATGCGCCTCGTCGGCAAGATTGCGCTGTGGAAGTCGCTGCTCACCGCTGCTGTATTCACGGCGATCATGTTCGTTACCTTCGACATCGCCTTCGACGTCATCATGCCGAAAGGGCCGCTCGAAGCGGCCTTCGGCCACTAAGGCGGACCCGCGATGGAAGCTCTTGGCCTCTTGCTTCACGGCTTCGCCGTCCTGCTGACGTGGAAGACGCTCGTGCTGATGATGGTCGGGCTGGTGCTCGGCATCTTCGTCGGCGTCTTGCCCGGACTCGGCGGACCCAACGGCGTCGCGATCCTGTTGCCGCTCACCTTCACGATGGATCCGACCTCGGCGATCGTGATGCTGTCCTGCATCTACTGGGGCGCGCTGTTCGGCGGCGCGATCACCTCGATCCTGTTCAACATCCCGGGCGAAGCCTGGTCGGTCGCGACCACCTTCGACGGCTATCCAATGGCGCAGCAGGGCAGGGCGGCGGAGGCGCTGACGGCGGCGTTCACGTCCTCTTTCATCGGCTCGCTGGTCGCGGTGCTCCTGATCACCTTCCTCGCCCCGATGATCTCGTCCTTTGCGCTGAAGTTCGGTCCGCCGGAGTTCTTCGCGGTGTATCTTTTGACCTTCTGCTCCTTCGTTGGTCTCGGGCGCGAGGCCAAGCACAAGACCGTCATCTCGATGTCGCTGGGGCTGTTGCTCGCCGGCATCGGCATGGACACGGTGTCTGGCAATCTGCGCATGACCTTCGGCTCGTCCGAGCTGCTCCGCGGCATCAACTTCCTCGTCGCCGTCATCGGCCTGTTCGGCATCAGCGAGATCCTGCTGACGATGGAGGAGCGGCTGGCGTTGCGCGGACACGCGGCGAGCATTTCGTTGCGCGTCGTGCTTGCTGTGTGGAAGGACCTGCCGAAATACTGGGTGACGCTGCTGCGCTCCTCCTTCATCGGCTGCTGGCTCGGCATTACCCCGGGCGGCGCAATCGCGGCCTCTTTCATGGGCTACAATCTCGCCAAGCGTTTCTCCAAGGACCCCGAGAGCTTCGGCAAGGGCCGCATCGAGGGCGTGTTCGCGCCGGAGACGGCGGCGCATGCCTCCGGCACCGCGGCGCTGCTGCCGATGCTGGCGCTCGGCATTCCCGGCTCCGGCACCGCTGCCATCCTGCTCGGCGGGTTGATGGTGTGGGGGCTCAATCCCGGACCGCTGCTGTTCGTCGAGCACAAGGATTTCGTCTGGGGCCTGATCGCCTCGATGTATCTCGGCAATGTCGTTGGCCTCATGCTGGTGCTGACGACGGTGCCGATCTTCGCCTCGATCCTGCGCGTGCCGTTCGCCGCGGTGGCGCCGATGATCGTGGTGTCCTGCGCGATCGGCGCCTATGCGATCCAGAACGCGATGTTCGACATCTGGCTGATGCTCGGCTTCGGCGTGGTCGGCTACGTCTTCAAGAAAATCGGCATTCCGCTCGCGCCGTTCACGCTGGCGCTCGTGCTCGGCAACCGCGCCGAGGATGCCTTCCGTCTGTCGATGATCGGTGCCGGCGGCGACCTTAAGGTGTTCTGGTCGAACGGCCTGGTCGGCTCGATCACGACCTTGGCGATCGTGCTGCTGTTTTGGCCGGTGATCGACGGTTTGCTTGCCCGTGTCGGATTGACGCAGCGGTCCAAGCCGGCCCCGCGCTAAGCGTAATCTCCTCTGGATTCGAATGCTTAGGGAGATGTCGTCCTAATCTTAGGCGCTACGCGCTCGGATTGTTGCTGGTTGTGGCTAGCGCGGCACAGCGCTTGGGTGATCCTTGGCGTATGTTTTTCATCACAAACTTGTGCGGAGGATTGCCGTGAAACGGATTGTGAGTGGAATGGCGGCGGCGATGTCGCTGTTCGCGACGGGCGCACTGGGGGCCGATCTGGCCGCAAGGCCCTAGGTCAAGGCGCCGGTCATGGTCGATCCGGTCTGGAGCTGGACCGGTTTCTGTGTGGGCGCCAATGGCGGCTATAGCTCTGGCCGCTCGCGCACGGACGTCACCTACACCAACACCGCGGCCGGCGCGGTGATCGCGCCGCCCGCCGGCTCCATCACCAATGCTTCGTTTGACATAAACGGCGGCGTCGCGGGCGGCCAGGCCGGCTACAACTGGCAGAGCACAAACTGGGTCTTCGGCATCAAGGGCGACCTGAATTGGTCGGGTGAGAAGGGCAGTGCCCTCTTCAGCTGCGTCGGCGTCGCGCCGGCCGGTGGGTGCCTGTCTTCCCGCATTGACCTTCCTTCCCGCCGGCGGGCTCGCCGGCACGACGCTGGCGATCCACCAGAAGCTGCAGTGGTTTGGCACGGTGCGGCCGGATCGGCATCCTGGCGACCCGGAAGGTGCTGTTCTACGGCACCGGCGGCCTGGCCTTCAGCGAAATCAAGACCACGGGCACCATGACCGGCTTCACGCCCGCGGGAGTCGCGATCGCCTCGGTCGGCTCGAATTCGACGACGCGCGCCGGCTGGACTGCCGGCGTGGGCGTCGAGGGCAAGATCACCCAGAACGGGAGCGCCAAGCTCGAATATCTCTACATTGATCTAGGCAGCTTCTCGTCCGGTCCATTCACGCCTGGCGCCGCTCTCCACGGTCAGTGCCAACGTCTGGTCTCGCTTCACCGACCACATCCTGCGCGCCGGCATCAACTATCAGTTCGGTGGCCCGGTGGTCGCCAGGTACTAAGAACAACAAAGGCGTCAGCAAGAAACAAAGCCCGGCTTGAGCCGGGCTTTGTCGTTTCTGCGCTGATTATTCGCCCCGCGTTGCCTGTTCATTGTACCGCGAACAATAAGCCCGGCGAGCGCCGGGCTTATTCGTTTGCAACCTCTAAGGAGGCACTCACACCACTTTGGCGTCCCTGAGCTTGGCAATCTCGTCCGCGCCGAAGCCGAACTCCTTCAGCACCTCGTCGGTCTGCTCGCCGAATTCCGGCGGCCGCGCCACCATCCTGCTCGGCGTGCGCGACAGCGTCACCGGCTGGCCGACCAGGCGAATCTCGCGCCCCTCGTCGTTGGGCACCTCCTGCGCGATGCCGAGATGCTTGACCTGCTCGTCTTCGAACATCTGGTCGATGGCGTAGATCGGGCCGCAGGGCACGCCGGCCTCGTTGAGTTCACGAACCCAGGTCTCAGTGGACTTCGTCACGGTACGCTTCTCGATCTCGGCATTGAGCGCGTCGCGGTTCTTGGAGCGGGCCGGCGCGGTCAGATAGTCGGGATGGCTGTAGAGTTCCGGCGCGCCGATCGCCTGCGCACAGCGCTCCCAGATCCGGCCGCCCGTGGTGGCGATGTTGATGTAGCCGTCCGAGGTCTTGAACACGCCGGTCGGAATGCTGGTCGGGTGGTTGTTGCCGGCTTGCTTGGCCACTTCCTTTTCCATCAGCCAGCGTGCGGCCTGGAAGTCGAGCATGAAGATCTGGGCCTGCAGCAGCGAGGTCTGCACCCACTGGCCCTTGCCCGAGACCTCGCGTTCCAGCAGTGCGGTGAGGATGCCCATGGCACAGAACAGGCCGGCGGTGAGGTCGGCGACCGGAATGCCGACCCGCATCGGGCCTTCGCCCGGCGCGCCGGTGATCGACATCAGCCCGCCCATGCCTTGCGCGATCTGATCGAAGCCCGGACGCTTGTGGTAGGGCCCGTCCTGGCCGAAGCCGGAGATGCTGCCGTAGACGAGGCGCGGATTGATCCTGGCGAGGCCCTCATAATCGATACCGAGCTTCTTCTTCACGTCGGGGCGGAAATTCTCCACCACAACGTCGGCCTTGGCAGCGAGGTGCTTGAACACGGCGAGCCCGCGCTCGTCCTTTAGGTTCAGCGTCATCGCCCGCTTGTTGCGATGCAAATTCTGGAAGTCGGAGCCCCGCCGCGGCCCGCCCGGCTGCTCACCGCCGGCATCCTCGGTCAACGCGTCGACCTTGATCACGTTGGCGCCCCAGTCTGCGAGCTGTCGCACGCAAGTGGGCCCGGAGCGGACCCGGGTCAGATCGAGAACGGTGAAGCGCGACAGGGCTTGGGACGCGTGGGGGGCTGGCATTTCGGAAGGCTCCGGGAGGGCGGGCAACATCTTCTGATCGGGCAAATCGAACAGAAGTTCAATGGCCGTCAGCCCGGTCGATGGTTGGCGAGGCGGCAGGATGACGAGTTTCGGCCCGGAACCCGCAAGCTCCCGGTAATCGCCCGGATTGGCGCGCAGTCCCGGATGGATAAATGCTTTTCGCAGTCTGTTGCATTTGTTGGTTCCATGGAAACTGCAATTTAATACTGGCGCGTCAAATCTTTAGGCTCCAGGCATGATATCGCCTGGGCAAGCGCGCGGATTCGTTCTTGGCGAGACTTTCGCGCCGGCTCCGCGTGGCACCACCTGTAGTCGAGATGGGACTATGACAAGGACATCTACCCAGGACGACCTGCTTTCCGACGACTCCTTTTACACAGTCGTCGGCAACAGTATTCAGGGGAGCTACATCCCCGCCGGTGCAGGAGGCTCGACATCGGGCGGCGCGACATCCGGCTCAGTCATGTCGGTCACCGCGGGCGGCATCACCATCAACCTGATCCTCGATGCGGCGGCGCAGGCGGCGCCGGCCAGTTTCAAGAATGGCCTGCAGCAAGCAGTTGCGATCCTGGCTGCCAACATCACTGATAAGATCACGGCCAACATCAAGATCGACTACAGCGGCACCGGCGGCGGCGCAGCGGCCGGCGCTGACAGCGGCTATTATGAAAGCTACGCGTGGACCCGCTCAGAGTTGATCAACAACGCGAGCGTCGGCGACACGACGTTCAACAGCTTGCCCACCGGCACGACGATTCAGGGACAGTCGAATGTCGCGGTGTGGAACACGCAGCTCAAGCTCTGGGGTGTGGGTGGGGGCGGGGGCGCCCCCCCCCCCCCCCCCCCCCCGCCGTTTTTCCCCCCCCACAAATACAACCCGCTGGGGGGGGGGGGCCAGCACCCGCGGCCCCCCCCCCAGGGCCGCCGGG